>JAYUGX010000116.1:0-3314 GCA_043738215.1 Lacunisphaera sp. | reverse complement strand
TACGATCTCAATGTCGGCGGTGTGCTGCCCTGGGGCATGACCTACAAGCTCGGGGCGAACAGCACCAATTCCCGCGGCACCTTCAACGCCTACGCCGATAATTTCGACACCTTTGCCGGCGTCTCCGGCACCCAGCCGCTGTTGCGCAATTTCGGCTTCGGCCCGACGCTCGCCTCGATCCGCATCGCCCAGGCCAACCGCGGCATCAGCGTGTGGCAGTTCCGGCAGGCGGTGATCGACACCGTTACACGCGTCATCTTCGCCTACAACGATCTGAGCTTTGCCCTCGCCAACCAGCGCAGTGCCATCCGCTCGCGCGAGCTCGCCGCCCAGTTGCTCGCCGAGAACGAAAAGCGATTCAAGGTCGGTGCGATGTCCCAATATGACGTCACCTCCGCCCAGTCGCGCGTCGCCAGCCGCGAGGAAGGCATCCTCTTCGCCGAGCGCCAGGTGCGCGAAACGGAGAACGCGCTCAAGCAGCTCATCAGCGACGACAAGACCACCAGCCTGCTCGACCAGCGGTTCGCCATCGAGCCGGTTCCGCCCGCGCCGGTCGTCGTGGTCGACGCCGCGGCAGATTTTCATACCGCCCTGGACAAGCGCCCCGATTACCAGCAGGCGAAGCTCGCGCTGAAGCGCGACGGCATCAATTCCCGCCTGGCCCTCAATCAACTCCTGCCGCGCGTGGACTTGGTCGGCAGCTACGGTTACAACGGCTACGACACCAATCAGGGCGTCAGTCGCCGGCAGGTGCGGGACGAGGATTACCACGCCTACAGCTGGGGCGTCGTCGTGTCGGTCCCGTTCACCTTCACCAGCGAGCGCGGCCGTTACCGCGCTGCCAAGATGCAGTTCCGGCAAGCCGAGTCCGAGCTCGAGCGCATCGAGCAGGACATTGTCGTCCGCGTCGGCAACGCCGCCGGCCAGGTGGAGACCGCCCAAAAGCGCATCCGGGCCTCGCGCGAAGCGCGTGAACTGGCGCAATACACCCTCGACGCCGAGGTCAAGCGTCTCCGGGCCGGCACCAGCACCACCTTTTTCGTTTCCCAGCAGCAGGAAATCCTCTCCGGTGCCGAGGTCAACGAGGCTCGCGCCCAGTCCGATTACCACAAGGCGCTCGCGGACTACGACCGCCAGCTCGGGGTCACGCTCGAGAAGCTCAACATCAACGTGGAGCCGCCGAAGTAAACGGCGAAACCAATTTGTCGGTTACATCCCCCATGGGGCGGTGCAGCAATGCGCCGCCCCCGCTTTTTTATTCCGAACCAATCAGCCGCCTGATTTCTTCGGGGCGGGCGGATTTTTAATTTCCGGGGCAACCACTTTGGGCTTGGATCCCTCGGCCGGAAAATCGAACTGCATTTCCATCGAAACATAGATAGGCGCCTTGCCCGCCATCTGCGGGGGAAACTCAAGGCTGACGGCGGCGGCCAGGGACGGCCAGACAAACTCGGGATAGGTATACTTCACGATCTTGGGGTTGATGACCTTGCCCTCCTTGTTGATCACAATTGAGACCACGGTCTTGCCGTATTTGCCACTGCCCTTGAGCTCCGTCGGGTAGCGGGGCAGAATGATCTGCTTGGGGGTGGGCCAGGACGGCAGTTGCTCGGCCGGGATGATCGGGTCACTGACCTGGACATAAAGTGCCCGGCCCACCAGGATCTCAAGCATCTGTTCGCTGGTCATCTGGAAGGCGAATGGAATGCGCACCCGGATGGCGACAGGGGTGCCGTTCCGCTCAGCGGGTCTGAATTCCCACTGTCGTGCGGCCGCCAGCGCGGACTCGCCAAACTCCGGCCGGGAGGCGGAGACCACCCGGGCCTCCGCCACATGGCCCTGCTCGCTGATCAGGCACTCGATCTCGGCGTCGCCATTGATTAGCTTCTTGCGCAACTCCGGCGGGTGCTCGGGCGAGACGGTGCGAATGGCCACCGGGTCGGTCCGGTCGTCAGGCTTCGCGGGATCAGCAGGCTGCGCCTCGAAGGCGGCTGCCCGAACACTTACCAGCAGGAAAAAAACGGCCAACGCACACCGGCATGCAAGGAGCGAAGTGTGGCGAAACTGGGATTGCACTGCAAGGGAGGCGGGCATGATTTATTTCACCAGAACGGGCGTCAGGACCTGATTGCTTTTCCGATAGGCCTCAAGGGCCTTGGGCATGAGGTCCATGAGCTGCAGGATGCGCTCGGGATTGGACGGGTGCGTGGACAGCCAGGCCGGCGGAGTGGGCATGCCGGCCGACGCATTCTCGAGATTTTCAATCACCTTGATTGATTCCTCCGGATTGTAGCCGGCGCGGGCCATATACATGATGCCGATGCGGTCGGCCTCCTTTTCTTTTTTCCGGTCGAAGCCCACCGCTGTGATGCCCGACGACAGACCATAGGCATCAAGCACGGCCTGGGAAGTAAGGGCCCCGGCGCCGCTGCCCGCCATGACCCCGCCCACCAGCAGCCCTCCGCCCTGGATGGCCATCTCCTGCGAGAGTTTTTCGTTAACGTGGTGCGCGGCCACATGACCAATCTCATGGGCCAGCACTGAGGCGAGCTGATCGTCATTCTTGATGATTTTGAAGAGGCCGCTGAACACGCCCACCTTGCCGCCCGCCATGGCAAAGGCGTTAATCTGCTGCGGCACCTCGAAGACCACAAACTCCCAATCGGCGTCGGGGACGTCCCAGAACACCACCTTGGCGAGGCGCTCTCCCACCTGCTGCACCCGTTCCCTGAGCTCCCGGTTGCGGCTGACCGGATACTTTTTCTTCATCTCCTCGAACGCCGCCATGCTCTGCCGGGCGACCTCCTTGTCCGAGACCATGCTGATGGCCGAGCGGCCCGTGACCGGCACCTGATAGCACCCGGCGGTCAGGAACAGGGAAAGGAAGCCGGTAACGGCCAGGATGCGGGCAACCAGTCTCATGGGGGAAGGTTACGATGCGGGGACTGCCGGGAAAACTAGCACGGATGGCACGGTTGGCAAGGGTGCTCACCGTAAATATTTGGCATTTGCGCCGGGAAGAAAATTGCTCACCATTATCGGTTGAAACAAATCGACCCGCTTGCAGTCCAATTGCTGGCCTGCCTGACGATTCTGGAAGCCCCCAGCCATGAGTGAACAACCCGACTCCTCCCCGGCAAAGAAACGCCGGATTATTCACTGGGATCCCGAGCACGGCCGCACGGCCGGCAAAAGACACTGGACCGTCCTCCGCATCGTGGCGTGGTCCGCCGGCGGCTTCCTGGGTTTGCTTGTCATTGCCGGCGTGGCGATCCGCGGCATCCGGCTCGTGGTCGGCCCGCAGTTTTTGAGCA
>JAYUGX010000115.1:0-8215 GCA_043738215.1 Lacunisphaera sp. | reverse complement strand
CCGGCGGCGATATCCTTCTCGTAATATTCCTCGTAGCACGGGTTCACCTGTGACCAGCCGCTCTTGGCGACCGACATCGGCTGCAGCCAGGCGCGGGTGTCTGGCAGGAAATGGAAGGACGACACCTCGGCGGTCAACCGGCGCACATCGGTCTTCGGCCCGGGGAAATAGTAACGGAACGCCACGCCATCGTTTGATATTTGAAAAATCACGTCCATCGGCTGGCCGGTCGCGGCCGACAGGTGGAACACCCTCCGGTTCGCGCGGTAGGAGTTCACGCGCCGCTTGGCCGTGAGAATCTCGTAGCGATCCTTCACCGGCTCCGTCGGGGTTTCCGCGAGCAGCCTCAGGTTGGTGGAAAAATCGGCGTCGTCGCGCACGAGTCCGAGCCGCGACTCCCGCAGCACCAGCTGCCCTTCGCGGTGAATCGTGTAGCGCGGTGCGCCAGCCTTGAGATAAAAATCCACCGCCAATCTGCCATCGGGACTGGCGAGACTGCCCGGTGTTGCCTCCGCAGCGACCGCTCCCGAACCGAGCGGGATGGCGAGGAGAGCGGCGAGCGATGCGATAAGGGCGAAAAGGCGGGGCATCGGGCAAGTTTTGCCAGACCGGTGGCGCGCTCAAGTCCGTAGTCCACCAATATTCCAGCGGGTGATAGCCAAAACAAAGCGCCGCTCATCTCGAGCGGCGCGACACAACGGAGAGTACGGCTGCGGGCCAGTGCGGGTGAATCTCAAAAACTCAGCACGCTGGAAAAGGCGTCGCGCTGCACGGCGGTGGTCAGTTCCTGCCACACCGTGACCCGGTAGGGATTGCCGCCGCCGAAATCACTGAGAGATTCGTCGTAATGGAACAGGGCGTTGCCGACACACGTGATGTCATTTGCCACGACCGAGCCCATTACGTCGCCGTTGCCGTTGATTTTAATGGAACCCTGCGGGGCGTAAACGATGCCACTGAGCACGCCATTGCCAGCGATCGAGATATTCTGAGTGCCGGTGGTCTTGGTGCCCCAGAGCTGAAAATTGATCGGCTGATTGGCCGTGGCGGTGGTGCTGCCACCATTCAGGACCCCATTGCCGGCAATACTGATGTCGCCATCGGTATAGACGATTAATTTCCCAGCAGCCCCGATGTTGATCGCCCCACTGCCGCCGCCGATACTGATGGCGGTTCCGGTATTGGTGAGCTTCAGGATGACTTCCGCGCCCGCCGTGATGTTCAGCGCCTTGTTGTTAAAATTAATCGAGTCGCATGAGATGTAATACTTGCCGTCCGCGGCCGCGGCGATGGCGCCGGGCAGGGTGGTGGTGGTGGTGATGGCGGCGATGCTGTTATAGGTGGCCGAGGTGGGGGCGGTCACCGGATCAAAGCTGGCGCTGAAATCGGTCGAGGTGTGGCCGGGGGCGATCACGCCGTTGGCGGTGCCGAAGGGACCGACTTTGCCCTGGCTGCCGACGCTAACCGCCGCGCCTCCAGTGGCCGCATAGCCAAAGATATCCGCATTATTAACGCCAATTGATCCCACGGCAACGGAGATACTGCCCACAGACCCGTTGTCTCTCATTGTGGCAGCGCTGTAGGGAACAGCGGGATCAACCACCAAGGGGGTAGGGTCGGAATTCCAACTGTCCACCGTGGCGTTGTTGCCACTGAAGGTGATCGTCTGTTTGGCCACCAGGCCGTTGGCGAACTTGGAGGTTTTCTTCAGCGTGACCTCGATCCATTTCTCGATGGGGGCGCTGGTGGCGCCGCCGAGGGTGACGGTGGAGCGCGCGACAATTCTTGGCGCGACGACCCCCGTATAATTGTAAACATAGACCCGGCACACGCCGGTGGCGTTCTGGTCGAAGGTGAAGCTGCTCCACTTGCGCCAGGCACTGGAACTGCTGGTCGTGCCATCGTTGGTCCAGCCGGGCCAGGTGTAGGTGTTGTCCGTGACCATCTGGTTGATGGAATACATGGCTTCCTCCATGCCATTCTCCGCGAGATTCACCGCTCCGTTGTTGTAGAGGGCGCGGTTGGAAATGGTCTGGCTGCTCCGGCCCAGCTGGATGTAGCTGGCGAGGGAGATGCCAATCACGGCGCAAAGGAGCATGGCGACGATCAACAGCGAGCCGCGGGTTTTGGCCCGGGGCCAGCCGGCGGATGCATTTGGGTGGGAATGGGAGGATGTTTTCATGATTGGAGTCTCCTTCAGGCGGTGACCTTTTTGTTGCGCATAATGAAACGGGCGGAAAGCACGGTGTTGGTGGCGGCGACGACGGTGGTGCTGGTGCGGGCCGCTTCCAGGGAGATTTGCAGCTGCTTGGTCGAGCCGTTGGCCGCCGCGAGATCAGCGGCCGAGGCCAGGGGCAGGGCGGTCCCGCTGATATTATAAGCGCTGAAGTTAAAGCTGGTGATGCCGCTCACTAGAATGCGCGTGGAAGTGGCATCGGTGCGGGAATAGGTTTTGGCGGCGGAGTCGTAGGCATAGGTAATCGTGGCCCCATTGACGGTCAAACCCACGGAAACCGCGCTGTTCCAGACAATGGCGCTGGCCTGGCGGGTATCCTCGGCGAAATTCTCGAGGGCCTTGCGGGCTTGGGACTCCATGTCATTGTAGTTTTGCACGTTCGCGCCGCTGCGCCCGATGAACAGGAAGGTGGACAGAACGCCCGCCAGGATGAACGACGAGAGGCCCGCGCCGATCATGAGCTCAACCAGCGTGAAGCCGCGGGACCCAACGCGGGACTTACGGGTGGGCAAGGGTGTAATAGTAGTCATAAAGTCCGTTTTTGGCATACATGGATTGAAAGGAGCGCTTGTGCGGGCGGCCATCGTAACCTGTCCAAGCCACCTCGATGTTGATATACATGACATCGGAGGGGCGGGTGGCATCGGCCGTAACGGTGCGGGTGATGGTGTATTTGCCGACCAGATCCGGGTTGCTGCTGAAATAGGTCGCCCCATCGAACACGCTGGTTCCGGTGGCTTGGCCCGCCGGGCTGCCGGCGGCGGTGGCCATGGCCGACATGGTGGTCCAGCTCATCAGGCGGAGCCGTTCCATTTCGCTCTGCAGGATCTGGGACGCGAGGGTGGTGCCCCGGGCGAGGTCGATGTTTTTGAAACCGACCTGCATGGCGACGATCGAGGTGGCGATGCCGAAAGCCATGACAAACGACGCCATGGACACCTCGAGGATGGTGAAGCCCGCAGCGGAGCGGCGCCGGGCCGGCGGGGTGCGCCCATCGCGGGCGGAGGACAGGAGTTGCATCCCGCCACAATAGCAGCAATTCCCCGGAGGTGTAACAGGCGATAAGCCCAGTATATCAGCCCCATTGCGGCTAGGGCCGAATGGCTCTGGCTCTTGGCCCAACGGCCAGACTAATGGCAACGGCTCGGGCCCAGCCCGCCTCCGTTGAAGGTCGCGCTCATCGCGCCAGCGTCGCGGCCATCAGGCCGATGATGACATCGTTGGCGAGGGCGCGAACCGTGAGCGACTGCAAGTCCTTGGCCGGGTCGAGCGGGAGTTCGAGCACCGTGGCGGCGCCGCCGGGTATCATCTTGCCCTGGCCTTTGAAGGTGGCGGCATCGAGCACTCGCACCACGCCGGTCTTGAGGTCGACGCGGGTCGGCAGCGGTGCGTTAAGCCGGAACTGGTAGTCGTCGATGAAATAGTCCTGCTCGATCGGCCACCAAGTCTCGGGATTGCGCAGCGCGAGCCGGCTGGTCGAGCCGTCGGTGTAGGTGACGATCACCTCGCCGTTGTCGATTCGGCTCTGCATGGCATTGGTCGAACCGGCCATCAGCAGATGGAGTCGCCGCGCCTTGCCGGTGAGTGGCACGGTAGCCTCGCGCGGGTAGTTATCCCACTGTGAGGTGAATAAAATGTTCTTCGTCTCACCCGGGCCAGGTGTGGCGAAGGGAACGCCGTTGGGCAGCATGAGCCGGCCGCCATTGGCACCGGCCGCCGCGCGCAAGCCGGTGTCGTCGATCTCGGCGGTGGCGTTGACGTGGCCCGCCCAATAACCGATGCCCTGTGATGGGAGAGCGAGGGAAACAAACAGCGAGCGGGGGGAAAGGTATTTGCCCGGGCGGAAGATTTCCGTGACGCGATCATTGAAGTGCGGCGTCAGGTCGATTGTGTCTTGTCGCGTCGTCGCGACGGGTGGAACCCGACCTCCGGGCGGGTTGGTTGAAGGCGAGAATTCATGAAGCCCGCCCGGAGGTCGGGCTCCACCGGATGCAGCATCGCTCCAGATGATGCTTACCTCGCACTTTGCCGCGGAGGGAGCGAGGATCTCTAGGCGCGGCGACGGACCTTCGAGCAATTTTCCCCCGGCCGCCTGGCCGTTGACCACGACTTGGGCCCGCACGCCGGCGGCAGGGATCTGCAGACGGACCGCCATGGGCCGGGCGAAGTGCGATTCCACGGTGAATGACTCGGTCAGTCCCTTGCGGGCATAGGAGAGATCCACCTGCGGGTGATGCAGTTTGGCGTGCTCCCACTCGGCCGGAAAACCCGGGACAATGCGCAGCTCGCCGGCCAGCGCGTCGGGTCGCACGCCGAACAATCCCTCGACCAGCGCGCGGCTGAGCACGCCCGAACCGTCGGCGAAATCGCGCTGCGATTCGCGCCGATAGACATCGAGATAGTTCATCGAACCCACATTGCCGGGGGAAATGCCCATGAACATCGACGCAACGAGCGAGCTTTTCAGGAGCCGGAACGCCTCGTCGGACCGGCCGGCCTGCCAGAAACCCAGCGCGGTGTGGATGTTCTCGCCCATCACCACGTTGTTGATCGACCAAGTGTAGGGCATCCAGTCGGAGGTGCTGAGCATCTGCAAGCCGGGCGAAACACCCGGGCCGCGGACCGGCAGGTGGGGGATGCGGCGATCGATGTCGTTCGCCATCTGCTCCGCCTCGGCGGCGGCCGGCACTTCGGAATCCATCGTGTGGTAGAACGTCCACAGCGCCGCGCTGGGATGCACGAGCTGGCGGCCCAGCAAGTCCTTGGACTCCGCAAAGTGGCCGTCCGTCCAGAGCAGTTTGCGCATGGCGCGGGCGATGAGACCGGCCTCGCGGACGTAGGGCGCGGGGTCGGCGCCGGCCAGCGGGGCCAGCCGCGCGGCCATCTTGTTATGCCAGTAATTGTAGGCGGAGCTGTGCGCGGCTCCGCCGCCGCTGTATTGCAGGTCATCGCTCGCCCAGATCACGGCGTAGGCCTCGTAGAGCGGCAGTTTCTCCGGGCCGAATTCGCGGCGAAAAAGCCGGCGTTCCCACGCGAGATGGCGTTCGATGACCGGCCACATTTCCTTCGCGAAAGCGGTGTCGCCCGACCAGAGCAGGTGGCGGAACAGCCCGTCGATGAAGACGGTGTTCATGTCGTAGTGGCTGTTCGACAGGTCGCCGTTGCTGTGCAGGCCGGCCTCGTTGCGCGCGAGATTGGCGTTGGCGTCGGGGGGCGGGAGTTTTTCCGGGATGGGGTCGGTGTTCTGGCGGCCGGCCCAGCAGGTGAGATTGGCCCGGGCGCGGTCAGGCCAGCCGAGCGCGTCGAGCGCGTAGGGCCCGCGCCAGCCGAGGAGCTTCGTGCGCCAGGCGATGGCGCCGTGCATGATGGCCTGCTGGGGCTCGTCCCACACTGCATCGGCGGCGACGTTGAGCGCGCCGACCGCGGCGTTAATGAACGGATCGGGTGTCTCGACCGTCACGTGGTTGCGCAACGCGGCGAAGTGCGCCTCACTCTCAGTGAAAAGGCGCGGCAAGTCCGCGGTGGCGAAGGCTGGGGCGAGGGGGAGTTTCGTCGGTGCGCGACTCACACCGGGCCGGTTGGCAGTCACTTCCTTGTAGATGTCGAGCTCCTCGGCGGCGTCCGCATCCGCCGCTACACGCTGGAACGAGAGCAGCAGTGGCTGGCCATTGATGAGCGATGCGCGGCCGATAAGGACGCACAGAGTGGTGGCGTTGGCGGGGGCGAGGAGCGCCGGCAGGTCATTCCACTTGGTCGCATCACCCAGGGTGAGCTCGGCTCCGGCCGGAGTGAGACCGAATATTGTGGCGGGCTTGGCGCGCAGGGTGAAGGAGCCGGAGGCGAGTGCGAAGGTGTTGTCCTTGCAGAACTCGGCCTGCAGTTGGAAATATTGACTGATCGGCGCGCGCTCGGTGCCGATGTCACCGTCGCGCGAGCCGCGCTGGCCATTGACACCGCCGTAGGCCCAGACCAGGTCGAGACCCGGCGCGCCGTCAGTCGCTTCGGCGCGCACGATGAGGCCCTCGGTCTGATGGTAGCCGAGCGCCGCAATTCGCACCACCCCATGCTCGCCGAGCAGCGGGTCATGGATCTCGTAGAGCAGCTCGCCGGGCCGGTAGCGCGTGAGTATCCGCGCGGCGTCGTGCAGCCACTTGACACCGGCAGCGGAGCGCACGGCGAGCCGGAGATTTCCGCCACGGCCGGGCAGGTAGAGGATGAACTCGGGCTTGTCGCCACCGTCAACGCGGAAGGCGGTATTGCCGCCGTAGAGCGGGCGGTTGAAGAACTCGGCTCCGTTCTCGATGACAAAGTCCGCCCCATCCGGCCGGTAGCGCAGCGGGCGCTCGATGTTGCTTTCCAGGTTAGGGAAGATCCGCTGCGCACCCGGCACCTGGGCCGTTACAGCGACCGCGGATGACAGAATCAGCAGGATTGCTCGACATAGGAAACCCCAAGGCAAAGAGCTTTGACCACGGATTACACGGATGATCACGGATAAATACCAAGGCAATTTCTTACAGGAGGCCGCAGAGGAAAGGCAGGAGCTGAATGGGTTGAAATCCCTGTTCCCTCTGCGGTCTCCTGTAAAATCTGGTTCGATGCCTTTGCAGGGGGTCATTTAATCCGTGCCCATCGGTGTAATCCGTGGCGAAAAGTCGGGGAGTTACTTCTTCTGCTCGAAGCGGCTTTTGGCGCGGTTTTTCTTCAACTTGCTGGCGGGCGCGACCTGGCCGTTCATCGCGATATAGACACCCGGCGGCAGCGCCTGCAGCGCACCGACGGCGCAGCCGAGGTTGAACACGGCGTCGCTGTTGCGGAAACGCGCCGGTTGCATCGAACCGGTGAGGACGATGACCTTGTCCTTCAGTCCCTCGAGCTTGGCGGCCGTGTCCGTCATCGTGTCCGTGCCGTGGGTGATGAGAATGAGCTTCTCGGGCGAGGCTTTGACGCGCTGGAGGATGAGGGCGCGGTCCGCGTCGGTCATGGCGAGGCTGTCCTTCTGCACAACGGATTCGACGAGGAAGTCGAAGGTGACGTTGGACTCGCGGAAGACGGGCCCGACCTGGGGCTCGCCGACCTCGTAAGTGCTGGCGGCGTCGAAGTAGACCTTGTCGATGGTGCCGCCGGTGGCGATGACACGGATGCGCATGCCGGATGTTTGTCCAGCAATGGGGGGAGTTCAATCTGGATTCTGAGCCGGGATACTAACCACGAAGGACACGAAGAGCGGAAGCGGCGGCGCTCAGGCGGTCGTGAAACACGGCTGGTCCCGGTGCACGCGCACGGTTGATGCCGGATTCTTCACCAGCTTGGCGGCGGGCCGGATGGGCCGGCGCACCAAGTCGCCGCCACAATTGGGGCAGACGAAGCGGAGCTTGGTGGCGCAATCATGACAGAAAGTGCACTCGTATGTGCAGATATACGCCTCCTTCAACGCCGGCGGGAGGTCGCGGTCGCAGCATTCGCAGTTGGGTCTCAGTTCCAGGGCCATGGGGATTGTCCTATTGGGCTGACGTTAACGGTGAGCGTTAGCTTTGGTAATCGGGTGGGGCTCCTTCTTCTTTATGGCTATATTTCAATGACGCGACCGCAGAATCTTCTCTTTAAATACTCTCGAAACAAAGAGCACAGGACCGAGAAGGCTTCCGGCAGCTAGAATAAGAAATCCAGCAGTGTAGAATAGGACACGAACTCCTCCGGCAGCGAAAAATCCTCGCCACCGCATAGCATCCGATAAAAACATGAGCTGACCATAGGCGAGCCATAGGAAAACGAAACCCAGCGCAGTGAGTCCGAGTAGGCGCCATGGTTTTACTGGATTAGCAGCCGACATTGTCATGCATTGCTCAACTGTGTTATTATCCGTAAATGTGTTCAGTAACTGGAGCGAGGGCCCGCTTGGAGTAGAAAACCGGACCAAGGGCTGAGGTTCAATATTCGTTTTTGTGCCTCTATGTGACTTCTTGTGGCAAGAACTCT
>JAYUGX010000114.1:0-3335 GCA_043738215.1 Lacunisphaera sp. | reverse complement strand
GGTCGAGGTGTGCGCGGAACTGCTGCAACTGCTCGACGTGCCGGAATTCAGGCAGGCGTGGCTTGATTACTGCGAGCTCTACAATGCGCCGGTGGAGTTGCAGACGAAGCGCCTGGGCCAGGCCCTTACTGACACCACCCTGCGGCAGGGCCATTCGCGTTTGACGGCGTTTGCCGCGAAGACCAAGGGCGATGCGGCCCTCGCCCGCCGCGCATGGGAGGAATTTTTCCGCGGGGAAGGCAGCGAGGGCCGCGGCACCCGGCCGCGGCTCGAGGTGCACCGGATTGTCGGACCGGCGGTGCTGCAACCGGTGGATGAAGCAGCCTTCATTTCAACGAATGGCACTGCCCAGTGGGGCCTTGCGGCGATCCAGATCCTCGCGCTCGCCGTGGATGCCCTGCCCCCATCCTGATTTTCGTCATGAAATTCTCGCGGGTTATTCTTGGTTTCTGCCTGGCAAGCGCAATCGCCACGCACGCCAGCCCGACGGGATATCACTTTGGGACCGGCGCGGTCGCCGCTGGCTGGCTGCCGGTCCATGCCGACACCGCCTACAGTTCGGCGCGCGGCTACGGTTTTGAAGCCGGCGTCGCCATCGTGGAGCACGGGGATTTTTGCACCAGCGAGCGTCCGTTTTTCTTCTCGGTGGATCTGCCGGAAGGCAACTACCGGGTCAAACTAGTGCTGGGCGACCGCGAGGGCGAGTCGCACACCACCGTCAAGGCCGAGTCCCGCCGGCTGGTCAACGAACCGGTTGATACAAAAAAAGGCGAAGTCACCACCGCCACTTTCCTCGTGAACATCCGCACGCCGCAGATCCCCGGCGGCGGCCAGGTGCGGCTCAAGCCGCGTGAGATCGGCGCGCTGCACTGGGACAAGCGGCTAACGCTGGAATTCAACGGGGCGCGCCCGTGCGTGAATTCGCTTGAGATCACCAGGGTGGACAATGCCATCACGGTGTATCTCGCGGGCGACTCGACGGTCACTGACCAGCAGATCGAGCCATGGGCCGCCTGGGGCCAGATGCTGCCCGCGTTTTTCGATGCCAGTGTCGCGGTCGCCAACCACGCCGAGTCCGGCGAGACCATCAAGTCGTTCGTCGGCGAGCGCCGTTTTGACCGTGTGATGTCGCTGCTCCAGGCGGGCGACTACCTGTTCATGCAATTCGCCCACAACGACCAGAAGCCGGGCCCCGAGCACACCGACGCCGCCACCGGCTACAAGGATTTGCTCCGCCGCTTCATCACCGAGACCCGCGCCAAGGGTGCACACCCTGTGCTCGTCACGTCAATGGAGCGCCGCAATTTCGACGCCGAGGGACGGCACATCGTCCCGTCGCTCGAGGGATACCCCCAGGCGGTGCGAGAGGTCGGCGCCGAGCTGGACGTGCCGGTCGTGGACCTCAACGCGATGAGCATCCCATTCTACGAGGCCTTGGGCCCCGAGCTGGCAAAGCGCGCGTTCGTCCATTTCCCGGCCAACAGTTATCCCGGGCAGGACAAGGCGCTGGCCGACGACACTCATTTCAGCAACTACGGTGCCTACGAGCTGGCGAAGTGCGTGGTCGAGGGCATCAAGGCCAAAGTGCCCGCCCTCGCCGCACACCTGCGCCGCGGTCTGCCCGCTTTTGATCCCGCGAAGCCCGACCGCTTCACCGACTGGCATCTGCCGGTCAGTCCGCCGAAGCCCGTGGTCAAACCCGAAGGAAGCTGAACATGCGCACCGCCATCCTCATCCTCGGCCTGCTCGCCGTGATTCAGTCTGCGCCGGCCGCCGAGCCCGCGCCCAAGCCACTTTACCGCGACAAAAAATACGACGGTGCCGCCGATCCAGTCGTCATCTGGAACCGCGGGGGAAAAAACTGGTTCATGTTTTATACCAACCGGCGCGCCAACGTGCCCGGTCTCTCCGGGGTCGCCTGGGTGCACGGCACTCCCATCGGCATCGCCGAGTCACGGGACGGCGGCATCACTTGGAAGTATGCCGGCGATGCCCGCATCACCGTGCCGCCGGACATCGGTGGCACCGAGCCGACCTTCTGGGCGCCCGATGTCATCGCCGCTCCCG
This sequence comes from Lacunisphaera sp., assembly GCA_043738215.1. Lineage (GTDB taxonomy): Bacteria > Verrucomicrobiota > Verrucomicrobiia > Opitutales > Opitutaceae > Lacunisphaera. The sequence continues at coordinate 1,268 of JAYUGX010000114.1, read as the reverse complement.
ACGGCATCTACCACATGTTCCTTACGGTGGTGCCCGGGGTCTTTGAAAACTGGCAGCATCCGCGTCGCATTGTGCATCTCACGAGTTCCGACCTGCGCGAATGGAAATATGAATCCGCGCTGACGCTCGCCACCGACCGCGTCATTGACGCATGCGTTGATCCCCTGCCGGGTGGCGGCTGGCGGATGTGGTATAACAACGAGCGTGACGGCAAATCCATCTACTACGCCGACAGTCCCGACCTGGCCACCTGGACGGACCGGGCCAAGGCCGCCGGCGTCGGCGAGCGGCCCGGCGAGGGTCCCTATGTTTTCAAGTGGAAGGGTCATTTCTGGATGCTGGTGGACCTGTGGAAGGGACTCGGCGTTTACCGTTCCGACGACCTGCTCCACTGGTCTGCGCAGGCCGACAACCTCCTCGGCGTGCCGGGCAAGGGCACCGACGACGGTGTGAACGGCGGTCATCCGGGCGTGGTCGTGAGCGGCGGCCGCGCCTTTCTTTTCTATTTCACGCATCCGGGTCGCGCCGGCACAATCAAACCGGAGGACAAGGGATCGCTGGAGTTGCGGCGGAGTTCCATCCAGGTGGTCGAGCTCGCGGAAAAAGACGGCCAGCTGTCCTGTGATCGGGACGCGCCCACTTTCATCCAGCTGTTGCCCCCCGCCGGGCCTTGAGCCACCGAAATCTCGCTCTTCTGTTGGGAAGTATATTTAAGTCTCAGCCATGACGCCCCGACTTCCGCCCAAACTGCTCTACGGCGGTGATTACAACCCGGAGCAGTGGCCCGAGTCAGTCTGGGCCCAGGATGCCCGCCTGATGCGCGAGGCCGGGGTGAACACCGTCAGCCTCGGGATTTTCAGCTGGGCCAAACTGCAGCCCAGCGAGAAGTGTTTTGATTTCGACTGGCTCGACCGCGTCATGAACCTGCTCGCCAAAAATGGCATCTCCGTCTGCCTGGCGACCGCGACCGCCTCGCCGCCGCCCTGGCTCACGTGCCGTTATCCCGAAGTGCTGCCCGTCACGGCCGACGGCGTCACCTTGCAGGTCGGTTCGCGGCAGCACTATTCGCCCAGCAGCCGGGTTTATAGAAAATTTGCCACCGCCCTGGTCCGCAAACTGGCGCAGCGCTACCGCCGGCATCCCGCGCTGGCCTCGTGGCATATCAACAACGAATACGCCTGCCACCTGCACGAATGCCACGGGGAGGACAGCACGCGGGCATTCCGTGACTGGCTGCGGGCCAAATACCGGACGCTCGCGGCGCTGAA
>JAYUGX010000113.1:0-3358 GCA_043738215.1 Lacunisphaera sp. | reverse complement strand
TGTTCTGGATCAGCTGACGAAGTATTGGATCGCCCACCGGCTGCCATTCGGCAGCTACGGCCCCGGGGCCCATCTTGAGGTTTTCCCGAATTTCTTCTACCTGGTGCATGTCGGCAACACCGGTGCGGCCTGGAGCATGTTCACCGGGATGAGCCTGTTGCTGGCCCTGCTGGCGGGCGCAACGCTGCTGGCAATTTTCTTCTGGCGCCGGCAGCTCGGGCTGCGGCAGCCAGCCGCGCAACTGGCCTTCGGCCTGCTCTGCGGCGGCATCGTCGGCAACCTGATGGACCGGATTGTGCATGGTCATGTGATCGACTTCATCGACCTGCATTTCGGCCATTACGTCTACCCGACGTTCAACGTCGCGGACTCCGCCATCTGCGTCGGGGTCATCGGCTACGTGCTCTGGTCGCTGCGGCAGCCGGCGCCAGCCAGCTGATCCGGAGGGCCCGCGTCTGCGGGCCGCGGCGCGCAGGGACGCGCGCCCTCCACTCCTATTCCACGTTGGCGATCTGCTCGCGCACCCGCTCGAGCTCGTTCTTGAACTCGATCACCTTCTGCGAAATCGCGAGGTCGTTGGCCTTGCTGCCGATGGTGTGGATCTCGCGGCCGATCTCCTGCAGGATGAACTCGGCCTTCCGGCCGACCTCGCCCTCCGCCCGCAGCAAATCCTTGAACTGCGCCAGATGGCTGCGCAGGCGGGTGATTTCCTCCGTCACGTCGCAGCGGTCGGCAAAGAGCGCCACTTCCTTCAGCACGCGGTCGTCGCTGACATCCAGCTCCAGGCCCGCCTGCCGCAACCGTTGCATGAGCTGCTCCCGGTAGACGCCGCTTACCAGCGGGGCGCGGTGGGTGATCGCCTCCACCGCCTGGTGCAGTTTCTCCAGCCGCCCGAGAAAATCGATCAGCAGCGCCTCGCCTTCCCTCGCCCGCATCGCCGCCAATCCACGGAGCGCGGACTTGAGGGCCTTGTGCAAGACCGCGGCCGTCGCCTCGTCGGCCGCCAGTTTGGCGCCGGTGCGCTGGGCGCTGGCAATCTGCCACAACAGCTCGCTGTTCGGTTCGAACTTGAGTCCCTGTGCCTTTGCCAGTTTGGCCAGTTGCTTGAGCGTCGCGGCCACTGCCGCCTGGTCCCACTCGGGGCTGGCGGAGGCTTTGCCGGCCACCTCCACGGCGACATGCACCTTGCCCCGCAGCGTGACCTGTCGCACGGCGTCGCCGACGGCGGCTTCAAAGGCCTGCCACTCGTCGGGCAGCGCCATTGACAGGTCGAGCCCGCGGCGGTTCACCGAGTTGATTTGGACGGTCAGCGTTTGTGCGCCAAGGTTTGCGGTCGCCCGCCCATATCCGGTCATCGAATTCATAGCGGTACGCCCAGCAGCTTTGCCACCTGGTTGACGTCCTTGTCGCCGCGGCCGGACAGGTTGATGAGGATGATCTTGTCCTTCCCCAGCGCCTTGGCGCGCTTCAGGCCGTGGACGATGGCATGGGTCGACTCGAGCGCCGGGATGATGCCCTCGGTGCGCGAGCACAGCTGGAACGCCTCGAGCACCTCGTCGTCGGTGGCGTGGGTGTAGTCAATCCGCCCCGCATCGCGGTAGTAGGCGTGCTCGGGGCCGATGGCCGCGTAGTCGAGGCCGGCGGACACGGAGTGCGTCAGCTCGATCTGCCCGTCGGGATTCTGGAGAATGTAGCTCTTGCAGCCCTGCAGCACGCCGAGCTTGCCGCCCTCGAAGCGCGCCGCGTGATCGCCGCGCTTGAGGCCGCGCCCGCCCGCCTCGACGCCCGTGAGCTTGACCGACTTGTCGCCGAGAAACTCGAAAAAACAGCCGATGGCGTTGCTGCCGCCGCCGACACAGGCGATCATCTCGTCGGGCAGACGGCCCTCGCGGGTCATGATCTGCTCGCGCAATTCCTGACCGATGACGCGGTTGAAATCGCGCACCATCATCGGATACGGGTGCGCCCCGAGCGCCGAGCCGAGGATGTAGTGCGTGCCGCGGACGTTGGTCACCCAGTCGCGCATCGCCTCGTTGACCGCGTCCTTGAGCGTCTTCTGGCCGGCGTCGACACTCGCGACCTTCGCGCCCATCAGGCGCATGCGGAAGACATTCAGCGCCTGTCGTTCCATGTCCACCGCGCCCATGTAGACCACGCACTCGAGGCCGAACTTCGCGCACACGGCCGCGGTGGCCACGCCATGCTGCCCGGCGCCGGTCTCCGCGATGATGCGCTTCTTGCCCATGCGCCGCGCGAGCAGGACCTGGCCGAGCGCGTTGTTGATCTTGTGCGCCCCGGTGTGCAGCAGGTCCTCGCGCTTGAAATAGATCTTCGCCCCGCCGCAGTGTTTGGTCAGCCGCTCCGCGAAATAAAGCTCGGTCGGCCGGCCGGCGAATTCCTTGAGGTGGTGCCGCAATTCCCCCTGGAATTCGGGGTCCTCGCGCGCCTGTTCGTAGGCCGCGGTCAGCTCGGCCAGCGCGGTCATCAGCGTTTCCGGCACAAACACGCCGCCGTAACGGCCGAAATGTCCGGAGGCATCGGGCAACGGGCCCGGGGCGGTGGATGGGGGAGCTGGCTTGGCGGCGACGGACATCGCCCAATCGCTAGGCGGCGCACCGCCAAACGCAAACGCGTTTTCTCAGGTCCGCTTGACCGTCAGCAGCGTGTAGTCGTCCCGCAGCCCGACCGGACCGGAAAAACGTTCCACCGCCTGCAGGATGGCGTCGTTGATCTGCCGGGCACTGCCGCTGTGCGCATCGCGCAGGGCGTCGGCCAGGCGCGCGCCGCCGAATTCCTTCTCATCGGCATTTGGCGCCTCGGTCAGGCCGTCCGTGTAGAGCACGAGGGTCGAGCCGGCCGCAAAATCCAGCGTCTTGTCCGCGATGACCGATTCGAACAACTCCGCGTCCACGAGGCCCACCGGCATGCCCGCGGAACCCACAAATTCGCTCACAAAAGCGCCGGTCGCGGGGTCGCGGCGGGAGAACAGGGCCAGTTCGTGGCCGGCGCGGGCCATGGTCACCTGGCCCCGGCCCGCGTCCACCACGGCGTAGGTCATGGTGATATACATGCCTTCGCGCATGTCGCCGGCCAGGGAGCGGTTCAGCTCGGCCAGCACCCGCGCGGGCGAGGTGTGCGCCGGCGCTATCTGCCGCAGCGTTGTCCGGCAGATGGCCATGAGCAGCGAGGCCGACATGCCCTTGCCCGACACATCCGCCACCGCCAGGCCGACCCGGTCGTAGCCGAGCTTGAACACATCATAGAGATCCCCGCTGACCTTCTGCGCCGCGAGGTAGCGTGCGTCGATGTCCAGCCCGGGCACCGTCGGCATCGCCTGGGGCAGCAGCATCAACTGCAC
>JAYUGX010000112.1:0-63507 GCA_043738215.1 Lacunisphaera sp. | reverse complement strand
CCTCCGCCACCGCCCGGAAAAAACTCATCGCCCGGATCGCCGCAGCGCAAAAGCAGGCCACCACCGCCAAAAAAACCGCCAAGCTGGCCAAGTTCGGTTTCCGGCGCGCCAAGCGGAAATTCAAGGACGCTAAACGCGCCGCCCGAAAACTCCGGAAGACCGTCAAGAGCCTCAAGGCCGAACTCGCCGCACTCGCGGCCAGGAAACCCCGGCGCAAGCGCGCCGCGGCCAAGTCCGCCCCGAAGCGGATCCGGTCGAAACCGGCCCGCGCGCCGGCGCCGGTCGTGGAATCGCCGGCGATGGACGATGGTCCGCCGCTGGCCCCGGCTCAGTAGATCTCCGGGACGATCATCTCTTTCCGGATCGGCTCGCGGCGGTAGTCCGGGTGGTGGACGCGCGGCGGAAGCTTGATGATCTCGTGGGGAACCTCGGAGTATTTCACCTGGGAGAGCAGGTGGGAGATGCAGTTGAGCCGGCCCTTTTTCTTGTCCGCGCCCTGCACCACCCACCACCGGGCCTCGGGGATGTGGGTTCGCTCGAACATCTTTTCCTTGGCCTTCGTGTAGAGCTCCCAGCGCTTCCGCGACTCGAGGTCCATCGGGCTGAGCTTCCACTGCTTGAGCGGGTCGTTGATCCGGCAGCGGAACCGGAACTCCTGCTCTTCGTCCGGGATGGAAAACCAGTATTTGACCACCTGGATGCCGGAGCGCACGAGCATCTTCTCGAACTCGGGCACGGAGCGGAAGAACTCCTCGTATTCCGCGTCGGTGCAGAAGCCCATGACGCGCTCCACGCCGGCGCGGTTATACCAGCTGCGATCGAAGAGCACCATCTCGCCGGCGGCCGGCAGGTGCGCAATATAGCGCTGGAAATACCATTGGGTCTTCTCGCGATTGGAGGGCGCGGGTAGCGCCGCCACCCGGGCCACGCGCGGGTTCAGCCGTTGCATGATGCGCTTGATGGCGCCGCCCTTGCCCGCCGCGTCGCGACCCTCGAAGAGGATTACCAGCCGGTGGCCCTTGGCCACGATCCAGTCATGCATCTTCACCAGCTCGCCCTGCAGCCGGAAGAGCTCCGTGAAATACTTGTTGCGCGTCTCCTGGGTGGAGTCGGCCTCGACGGGCCGGGCGGGCTGGCCCGGGGCGACATGCTCCCAGTCCTCCCGCTCCATCTCGAGTTCCTCGTCGTAGTCGTCGATCAGTTCGCGATGGACGCGCTTGATTAGCTCGTCGTCACGTTTCGGGTCGTCCGGTTTGGAAGATTCTTTGGGTGCCATGGGCGGAAGTGGAAGTCCGGGTATAAAAGTCGATAACGACTCCATAGCAAGCAACCGGCTGCCGGGGGAGCCGCGGATTTAACACGGTCGTGACATAGGACACGGCCCCGGGACGAGAGTTCTCATTCCGAGCCCCACGGGGTTGAAGCGAGCCTACGCCTCGACCAGTTTCAGGTCGGGTTCGAAGCTGACCGCCAGCCGGTAAACCTGGCCGGGTCGCATGATGAGCGGGTGGTCGCGGATGAACATCTGGACGTAATGCAGCTTGCCGTAATTGGTCTTGTAGACCGGGTCGGCGCTGACGATCTCCGTCTCCGCCCAGTTGGCGTGAAAGTCGTCCTTCAGGACCGAGCAGCGATGACCGAGCTGGCCGAGTGCGGGTGAGGAGCCCATGCGGTAGTGCGAGTGCGGGGCGCCGATGACCAGGGCGAAGCGGAACTTGTCGAGCTGCACCTGGTTCTTGACGGTGTAGGCGAACTCGGCGGCGATCTTGCTGCCGGTGAAGGTCCACTGCACCTTCACGCTGCCGAGGCCGCGCACGAGCTCCTCCTTCGTGTTGATGAGTTCGGGCTGCTCGTAGCGGAAATAGAACGAGTTCTTCAGGCCGAGTCCGGTGACGCATTTCTGCCCGTAGAAGGCGGGCAGGGTGATGTTCTCGCCAAAGGTGAGCTCCGGCACCATGACTGGCAGGTAGAAGTTGTTCGGCCAGTCTAGCACGCCGGGACAGTGCGGGAAGGGCAGGTTGTCCGCCGTGCAGTCGGTGCCCGAACTGACGAGCGGCAGCTGGATCTGCAGGCCGGACTCGGCGTCGCGGTAGAGAAAGAGGCCCTGCTCCTTGCGGTTGCTCTTGTCGAAAATGACAAAGCGGCCGCTGGTGCGCGCGGGCTCGGGCTTCACGTTGTCGGGCATGTGCACGGTCTTGGCGAGGCGCGACCACTGGCAGAGGTAGCGGGCGGCGTCGAAGTTCGCCATGCGGGTCGTGTGCGAAGCGTAGGCGGTGCGCTCATCGTCGCGGATGTCGAGGAAACCGTGCTCCTGGTCGAGGTAGGTGTGGAAGAAATAATAGAACAGCCGGCGGAGGATGTCGTAATACTTGTTCTTCTGGTCGTCGGGGATCCAGCCGTCGCGCAGGCCCTGCAGGATGAGGGTGATGCAGTGCATCTGGCCGTAGGCGCCGGCGGCGCGGCCGTAGGCCCAGCCGAGGCCGTCGGCGCGCACGAGGTCGGGCATCAGCTTGATGTATTTCTCGGCGTAGGTGCGGAGGGTGGGGAGCTTGCGCTCGCGCAGGGCGGCGTTGGCGTGGAGTTGCAGGGCCGAGCGCGTGAACACGAGGGTCATCACCCCGTAGAGATTGAAGTGCCCGCCGAAACCCTTCTCCACGTCGTCGAAGAAACCGCTGGAGCTGGTCGCCTCGATCCGCTCGGCAAGGCGCTCGATGAGGCGGGAGGTCTCGTCCTTCTTGGAGAGCCCGAGGCTGAAGCGGCAGACCGCCTTGGCGATGTTGAAGGCCTGCCAGTAATTGTCGTAGTCGCTGCGGTTGAGCAGGAGCTTGTCGAGGCGCTGCCGGGTTTCCTCGACCAGGCGCTCCCAGACGGGATTGCGCTCCTTGGAGGGGCCGAACGAGAGGAGGCCGAGCGAGGCGTACGCGAGGCCGTTCTCGCCGGCGGGCTCGGTGAACGCCTGAGCGGTGATGCAGCGGGCCGCGAGGTCGATCAGGTCGTAGCCCTTGAGCGTGGTCTCGCCCGTGGCGCGGTAATATTCGCCCAAAGCGAAGGCGACGTGGCCGGGCTCGTCGGAGCGGGGGCTTTCGCCGGTGATGGGGGTGACGGTGCCGTCGGGATTAATCGCGTCGAGGTTATGGCTCAGCATCGAGCGGGCCATATCGAGACATTGCTCGGAGAAGCTGTTCATTCAGGACAAATTTCGTGTGAGGAGGTGGGCGTGGGGGGCAAGGGTGTCCCGGTTTTGAAAAGCCGGGGCAAGATTGAATTTTTACCGGGCGATGAGTTTGATGAACTCGGCGTTGGTCTTGGTCTTGCCGAGGCGGGTGACCATGGTTTCGGTGGCTTCCTCGATCTTCGTCTGCACCAGGGCGCGGCGGAAAAAGTGGATGCCCTCGAGGGTCTTCTCGTCCATCAGCAGTTCCTCCTTGCGGGTGCCGGAGGAGGCGACATTGACGGCCGGCCAGATGCGCATCTCGGCCGCCTTGCGGTCGAGCACGAGCTCCATGTTGCCGGTGCCCTTGAATTCCTGGAAAATGACCTCGTCCATACGGCTGCCGGTGTCGACCAGGATGGAGGCGATGATGGTGAGCGAGCCCCCGTCCTCGGTGTTGCGGGCGGCGGCGAAGAGCTGGCGGGGCCGCTCGAGGGCGCGGACGTCGAGGCCGCCGGTGCCGGTGCGGCCGGAGTTTTTCTGTGTGTTGTGCGCGCGGGCCAGCCGGGTGAGGGAGTCGAGCAGGAGCACGACGCTCTTGCCGGCCTCGACGAGGCGCTTGGCGCGCTCGATGCAGAGGTCGGCGATGCGGACGTGGTTCTCGACGGACTCGTCGTTGGACGAGGCCCAGACCTCGCAGGGCACGCTGCGCTTGAAGTCGGTGACTTCCTCGGGGCGCTCGTCCACGAGGAGGATCATGACGTGGCACTCGGGATGATTCTCCAGCACGCCCAGCGCGATGTCGCGGAGGAAAGTGGTCTTGCCGGTGCGGGGCGGGGCGACGATGAGGCCGCGTGTGCCTTTGCCAATGGGGCAGAAGAGGTCGATGACGCGGTTCGTCATGCGCGCGTCCTTCATCTCAAGTTTCAGCTGCTTGTCGGGCGTGATGGTGACGAGGTTGGCGAAATCAATGGCGCGGCGGCGAGCATCGAGGTCGAGGCCGTCCACCATCTCGATGAAGCGGACTTTCGGGTTGGGGAAGCGGTCGTCCGGCGTGGCCTGGGCGGTGATGATGCTGCCCTGGTTCAGCTTGAAGCGGCGCACGAGTTCACGTGGCACAAAGGGATCGGTCGGACGGCGCTTGCCGTGACGCGACAGGTCGAGCAACTGGCCATTGCGGCTGTTGTCGATGTCGAGGATGCCTTCGACGCGAATGGTGTTTTCCGGGGGGACCGGAGCGGAGGTGGCCTGCGATGCCGCGGAGGCGGCAGGCGGATGTTCTTTATCCATACAAAACGGGTTGGCGGAGCTGCCTAGGCTTGACCGTGCAATCCGTCGGGGGCATTGCTGAAACCATTAAGCTTCAACCCCCAAAGAGGAGAAACTTGTGACGGACCAAACGATAACCTCAGTGTCCCGGGAGAGTCGAATTTTCAAACCCTCGGCCGGATTCAAGAGCCAAGCAAACCTTGGCAGCTACGCGACTTACCGTAGGCTCTACGCCGAGTCTGTCAACGCTCCAGACCGTTTTTGGGGGCGCCGGGCGAAGGAATTTCTTCTCTGGCGGAAACCGTTCAGCGGCGTCTTGAAATGGAAAGCGCCCCACGCCAAGTGGTTCTCGGGCGGGCAGTTAAACGTTTCTGAAAATTGCGTCGACCGTCACCTCGGCACGGCGCGAGCGAACAAGGCGGCAATTATTTTCGAGGGTGAGCCCGGTGACAGCCGCACCATCACCTACGCCCAGCTGCACCGTGAGGTCTGCCAGTTTGCCAATGTCCTCGAATCCCTCGGTTTGCAGAAGGGCGACCGCACCGCGATCTACATGCCGATGGTGCCCGAGGCCGCTGTGGCGATGCTCGCCTGCGCCCGGCTCGGCCTGATCCATACTGTCATCTTCGGTGGCTTCAGCTCCGAAGCCATCAAGGACCGCGTCAACGACTGCCAGGCCAAGCTCATCATCACCGCCGACGGCGGCTGGCGGCGCGGCAAAGTCATCGACCTCAAGGTCAACGTGGACCGGGCGCTGCCCGGCACGCCGAGCGTGGAGCATGTCATCGTGCTCAAGCGTTGCGCCAACACCGTCACCATGGTCGAGGGCCGCGACCGCTGGTGGCATGACCTCATGACCGGCGCGTCGGCGGTGCACAAGGCGAAGGCCTTCGAGAGCGAGACCCCGTTGTTCATTCTCTACACCAGTGGTTCCACGGGCAAACCGAAGGGAGTGTTGCACACCTCCGCGGGCTACCTGCTCGGCACGACGATGACGTCGCACTACGTTTTCGATTTGAAGGACACCGATGTCTACTGGTGCACGGCCGACATCGGCTGGATCACCGGCCACAGCTACGTGGTTTACGGCCCGCTCAGTTGCGGCGCCACGGTGCTGATGTATGAGGGTGCGCCCAACCAGCCTGAGCCCGACCGCTTCTGGTCCATCATCGACAAGCACGGCGTCAGCGTCTTCTACACGGCTCCGACCGCCATTCGCGCCTTCATGCGCTGGGGCGACGATTACGTGAAGAAGCACAGTCTCGCCTCGCTCCGGCTGCTCGGCTCCGTCGGCGAGCCGATCAATCCCGAGGCGTGGATGTGGTATCACACCCTCATTGGCAAGAAGCGTTGCCCGATCGTGGACACCTGGTGGCAGACCGAGACCGGCTGCATCATGGTGACGCCACTGCCGGGCATCACACCCACCAAGCCCGGCTCGTGCACGCTGCCCTTCTTCGGCATTGTGCCCAAGGTGCTCGACGAGAAAGGCGTCGAGGCGCCTGCGAACGGCGGCGGCAAGCTCTTCCTCACGCAGCCCTGGCCCTCGATGCTCCGCACGCTCTGGAATGATGACGACCGCTACAAGAAGCAGTATTGGAGCGAGCTGCCCGGCCTGTATTTCTGCGGTGACGGCGCCCGCAAGGACAAGGACGGCTACCTCTGGGTCGTCGGCCGCATTGACGACGTGCTCAACGTGTCCGGTCACCGCATCGGCACTGCCGAGATCGAGAGCGCGCTCGTGTCACATCCCTCCGTGGCTGAGGCCGCGGCGGTCGGTCGGCCCGACGAGCTCAAGGGCCAGGCCCTCGTCGTCTTCGTCACCCTCAAGGGCGGCGTCACGGCCAGCGAGGAGCTCAAGGAGCAGTTGCGCGCGCATGTCGGCAAGGAGATCGGCTCGCTGGCGAAGCCCGACAGCGTGCGCTTCGCCGCCGGCCTGCCCAAGACCCGTTCGGGAAAAATCATGCGCCGGCTGCTCAAGGAGCTGGCCACCTCGGGCGAGATCAAGGGCGACACCACGACGCTCGAGGATTTCTCCGTCATCACCGCCCTCAAATCCGATGAGGAGTAAACCCGCCGGCTAAATGTCATTGGCTCCCCCAGGGGCCAATCCTGCACGCGCAGCCTTCACGCTGCTCGAATTGCTGGCTGTTATCGCGATCATTGCCGTGCTGGCCGGTATTGTCATCGGCGTTGGCCGCCGGGCGAGCGAGACAGGCAGGGTGGCCCGCGCCAGGGCCGAACTGGCGGTCCTCTCCGCCGTCCTGGAAAACTACCAGCGCACCTATGGCGGCTACCCGCAGACGGATGATGCCGCCCGGCTGCTGCAGTCGCTCATCGGCCGCCGCGGTCCGACCAATGCCGTCATCTCGGCCCGCAGCCTGATAGAGACGGCCGGGTTCACCACGACGGATTTGCACGACCCTTTCACTGATTCGTCTGCGGTGCTCATCGATCCATGGGGTCAGGCCTATCGCTACGCCTACAAGACTCAGGGGCCTTGGAGTAATTCCAGCTATGTCCTCTATTCGATCGGCCCGGATGGCCGGGACTCCGCCGCGCTGCTGCCCGGTGGATTTCCGGACCAGAGCGCTCTAGTGAACACCGACAATATTTACGCGAATCGGTGACCCGCATGCACACACACCGGCAATCCGCCTTCACTCTGCTCGAACTTCTCACCGTCATCGCGGTCATCGGGATTCTCGTGGCGCTGCTCTTTCCGGGCATCCGATCGGCGCGCGTTTCCGCCAACAAGGCCAAGACCCGTGTGCAGTTCAGCCAATGGGCCGCCGCGCTCGAGGGCTTTCGCAGCGAATACGGCTACTATCCAGCCCTGCACAGCTCCAACCTGGTCAATCCGCCCGGCCAGGTCACCGACCCGGCGACACTGCATCTATTCCATGATGTTCTCGCCGCGCGGCGCCGCGACGGCTCGGCTCTGCCCGCCTATACGGCCGGCGCCAACAGCCAGTTTCCCGAAGCGCAAAACCGGAAACTTATTTCCTTCTACTCTTTCAGCGGGTCGGATTTCACCGCGACTGGCCTGCTGCGCGACGCCTTCGACAACACCGAGATCGTCGTCCTCGTGGACCGGGATCTCGACGGCGTCATCAAGGCGGGTAGTGATTTTGCCGCGTTGCCCGTGGTGGGCGGCATCACGCCCACAACTGCGGACTTTCCCGTCGCCGGCATTCGCGCCGGCGTAATTTTCTACGCCCCCGTGCCCGGCGCCGACGCCGCCAACCCCGAATTCATCTTCAGTTGGAAATGAAACAGCGCGACTGCACTGCCGGGTATACCTTGTTGGAGTTGCTCGTCGTCATCGGCCTCATCGCTGCGCTGTCATACTTTCTCATAGGTGGGCTCGGCAACAGCGGCAAATCCGCCGCGCTGCAGTCGGCCCAGGCTACCATGGCCAATCTGGTCGCCGCCGCCCGCACGAAGGCGCTGGCGAGCGGCCAGTCATCCCGGGTATTGGTCCATGTCGACGCGGCCAACCCGGGCCAGCCACAGCGTTACCTGCATTATGTGGTCGTGCAGATCCAGACATCCACTGGCTGGCTGACCATCGCGGACACGTTTTTGCCCGACGGCGTCTACGTTGTGCCGGGGAATTTCGCCACCATCCCGCCCGGCCTTTTTGCGGCCAATACACCCACGCCCTGGACCAAGGTGGACGGTTCGGCTTTGCGTTCGACCGCCTTGCGCTCAAATCAAATCACATCGGAGACGATTAACAGCGCTGGGACGGAGCAGTGGGTCAGCTTCACCATCTCGGCATACGCTGGCACAGCACAGGCGGGGGACATTATCCTGGCCTCGGGCCGGCTGCGTCCGCCCGGCTCATATCTCTCCGGCGCGTCACCGGTGGAATTGGACAATCCCGAGGACGTCCGCGGCCTGACACTCAGTTCCTACGGTGTGCCCGTGTTGATCAACGCCCGGACCAGTTTCTGATGCAGTCGCGCCAGCGCAATATCCGCGGGTTTTCCCTCATCGAGGTTATCATCGCGGTCGGGATTTTTGCAGCGGCCGTGGCGGTCATCCTGGCGCTGCTGCCCGCCTTGACGCGGCAAGCTGCAGCATCTGCCGACACCCTGGCGGCATTACGGCTGCCTGACAGTATCCGCACTGAACTCAAAAGGGTGGCGACGGCCGGCGGCTTCGACGCACTCGCCGGCCAGACCAAGCCCCTGGCGACGCCCTTGCCCGCCACCATGAATCTCGCGGCGTCGCGCGATGCCACACGGGTGCAATCGCTCGGTTACCAAGTGCCGCCCGCCACCGATCAGATTGCCCGGGATGAGCAGTATTTCCTGGTTGAGGTCTGGAGCTTCAATCAGGCACCGCTGGCCTTTGATCCAAGTGGCGCGGTGCTCGCGCTGCACGTCCGCGTGTCGTGGCCGTATTTCACGCCCGGCGCAGCGACCCTCACGCCGCTGGCCGACCGCGAGCTGGTTGCCTTCAATCTCGCCCTCAACCGATGAGACGGCCGGCAGAAGGTTTTACGTTATTGGAGCTGCTGGTCGCGGTCATCATCACCCTGGTGCTGGCGGGGCTCATGCTGGCCGTGGTCACGAACACGTTGAACCTGTGGCATCGCACCCAGGATAATTTTTCCACCTCCATTCAGGCCAGGCTGACGCTGGACATGGTCGAGCGGGATTTGCAGGCTGCGGTCTTCCGCAAGGATGGTCGCACATGGCTGGCGGTGGATGTCATCAACAACGCGGGCAGTCTGACCACTCATGGCTGGCTGGTGCCGACGAAATTGATCAAACCGGCGACGGCGGATGGTCAGCGGTTGGTTCCTGCCACCACCGGCGACACTCCGTTGATTGGTGACGCGCGATTTGGGCTGTCAGGAGCTTGGCTGCGATTTATCACCACCAACGTCGAATCAGAGGGAAGTCTGCCCATCGCGGTATCCTACCAAATCGCGCGCCGTCCGCTCAGTGGCCCCATTGTGGCCACCAACCAGGCGGACGTGCGCTATACGCTATTTCGGGCGGCAGTCAGCACGGACAATACTTTTGCAACCGGCAATGACGTGACGACTGGCTATGGCAACGGCTCGGTCGCCCCGGCGGCGTCGCGCAACCAGGCAACCCTGACGAACCCGAACAGTGGCGACGCACTGGCAACGAACGTGGTGGATTTCGGTGTCTGGCTCTACGTCCGTGATGCCGTCACGGGCGGCCTGCGGCGAATATTCCCCGCCGACAACAGCGACCTCATCCACGCCGCGCAAGACACCGGGGCTGCAGCCGACGCGAACCGCTTTCCCGAAGTAGCCGACGTAATGGTCAGGATTGTGACCGAGCAGGGCGCCACATTGCTGGCAGAGATTGAGAGCGGCAGTGGTCGTGTCATGCGTCCGGCCAACTATGCCACCGACGCCGAGTGGTGGTGGGCCGTGGTGGAAGCCAACTCGCGAGTCTGCACCCGGCGGGTCGAGGTGAAGGGAGCGGCGCTATGAAACCGGACCAACATCGCCGCAACGAATCCGGCTTTGCCTTGATCATCACCCTGTCGTTGCTCGCATTGCTCGTGCTGGCGGTGCTGGCCCTTAGCGCGCTCACCAAGGTCAATTCGCAGATCGCCTCAGCCTCTGTGCAGCAGATGCAGGCGCGGCAAAACGCACTACTGGGGCTCAGCATGGGCCTCAGCGAACTTCAGCGCCACGCGGGTGGCGACACTCGTCTTACCGGCATGGCGGGCATCACGGGCATCGCGGTCAACGCGAGCAGCACGACTCGTTACTGGTGCGGGGTATGGAGAAACGATGGCACTTTCATTACTTGGTTAACGTCAGGTGCGGTGAACTCGACCAATGCAGGATCCAATCCGGTGGAGCTAATTTCAGCCGGCTCGGTTGGAAACGCCGCATCCACCTCGGCCAATGTGGAGAAGGAACACGTGATCGCCGGAAGAGTTCCGATAATTGTGAGTGAGACGGCCGCATCTCCGGGTGTCGCCGCACTAGTTGGAAGCTACGCTTACTTGGTGACCGACGAAGGGACCAAGATCGGCGCCTATGCACCAGCGAGCCAGCTGGCCATTCCCAATGTTGCGCCATCCATCAGCTCCGTAATGCTGGCCAACCAACTTAAGCTCAAGACAGCGCTTGCAACTTATGCGGCAAAACTTCCGGCGGTCATCTCCTACGAGCAGCTCTCCTTGGTTCCCACGCCCACTGCCGCTCAATTGACGCCGGCAGTCCTGCAGGACTGTTTCCACTATGTGACACTCACTCCTCGGACTGTAGTGGGGAACCAATACGTCACCGGCAGCATTAACATCAATACCGCGTCGACGCAGATCTGGCGCTGTCTGCTTGATACCTACAATTCGGCCCCGGGAGTTACTCAGATTACGACGGCAAATGTCACCTCAAAGGGCAATGCGATCGGCAACGGCTTTGCCGCCTCGACTGCGGGCAAGTCACTAAACGGTCCATTTACGTCGGTGGCGGCTTTCGGCACCTACCTCGCCACGATATTTCCCACCGGTTCCCCGACTGGCGCGCAAATCCTGAACACGATCAGCCCGATGCTGAGAGTGCGCTCCGACACCTTCCGCATCCGGGGTTATGGAGAGGCACTGAATCCGACTGACTCCACCAAGATCGAAGCGACCGCCTACTGCGAAGCCCTCGTCCAACGAACACCCAATCCCGCGCCGAACGGGCTGGGCCGGAAGCTCGTCATCACCTATTTCCGCTGGCTGGGCCCGGATGACATCTAGAAAAATCTTGTGGATTTCGGGGGAAAACTGTGACTTCTTCCGCGTCCCTTTCGCCAGGGTAGCTCAGTGGTAGAGCAGAGGACTCATAAGCCTTTGGTCGCGGGTTCAATCCCCGCCCCTGGCACCAATTAAGCCGCAGCCAACAAGGCTGCGGTTTTCTTGTTTTCTTAGGCGATGTGCTTATTGAATGCAGCGTCATCTTAAAAGAGCCACCGAGCACCCAACCAGCGAGCCAAGTCCTCCAGATTATAGTATCCTTTCTTAAAGGCCCACACAGTGACTTTGGCGCTCCATTTGGCCCCTCCACCATTTTGCCAACACGTCCAAGACCGTTGGTCTTCGCCCCAAGAAAATGATGTAAATCGGGCCGGCTGTCATCGGCGATCATTTTTAATAACTGCAAAACGCGAATCCCGTGTCTTGTTAGAGCTCATGAAACCTACTTTGTCATTTCTCCTGTCCACTCTGTTGGTTGTCAGCGGAGTTCTTGCTCCAGCCGGCTTATCCTTTGCTACTACCGCGCATGCTTCCGAGTCTGGCGAAGACGGCAAAAAGGGCCAGCAGGGCGAGGAAGGCGAGGATGGTAAACAGGGCCAGCAGGGTGAAGAAGGCGAGCATGGCCAGCAAGGTGAGAATCAAAAGGGGTCGCAGGACGGGCAGGACAAAGACGAGCACAAAGACGATCGGGATCAGGCTCACTCAAAGCGTAAGACTGACCATAAGCACAAACACAAGGATTCAGAGGACCACAAGGACTCTGACAATTCTCAGGGTAAATAAGCCCTGCAACCTTGCTGCGCTTGGAGTGTTATCTGATGGCGGGCCTTGGTCGCGCCGAAGGGCGGCGCAGCAAGTTACACTCGTCCGGCTTTCGTGCTTGCCCTGCGAACACCTTGGCGAAGCAGAGCGTAATCCGTGGCTGGCAAAAAATAAATTCCAGTAACTTCAAGCCGACACCAGTCGCTTCATCCGGCGCTTGAGATCGACGGCGTAGCGGGCCCAAGGGTGGGCGATACACTTGACGTCGAGGAGTGTCAGGTCGCCGCAGGCGGCGAGCGTGTGCAGGCCGTCGCGATGCGTGTCCGAGACAAGGTCGCCGGTGAGCGTGGCAGCGAGGTGTTCGGTTTCGATCAGGTCGGGGTTCAGCGTGGTGAAACGGAGAAACCGAATCGCGCCGCCATACGTCTGGCTGCAGTCCTGCACGGGCAGGGTGATCCTGCCGTCCGGTGCGACAAAGGGCGTGCCGCCGGGCCGCGCCCCGGCGCGGTCCTCGACGATGGGATTTTGCGGATGCAACACCCAAGGCCCGGTCAGTTGTTTTGCGTGGGCGACATGGAGTTCGCGCTGGTCCCGCGCCTGCGGGCCGACGATGGTGAAAAACATCCACCAGAGTCCGCCGTGGCGGATTAGCGAGGCCTCGGCTCCCGCCACGCCGCGCAGCAGGGAGGTCTCGCGCACCCAGCCACCGGGAAACTTCCGTGCCCGGTAGAGTGCGATTTCACCCTGGCGCTGGCTCTCGGGGATCATGTAAACCTCGCCGCCGTCCTCGACGATGAATGGATACGACAGATGGAATGGCCGGGCGAGGGCGGTGTGCTTCCCGCGCCAGACGAAGCCGGGCCCGAATTCATGGTGTTCGATAACGCCGTGCTTCGTCCGGTAGTCGAACGCCTCGACGAAGACATGGATTGCATCCCCGCGCCGGAGGGCAAACGGGTCGGCGAGGTAGCGCCACGGGCCGGGATCGGGCAACCAGATGATGCGCTCCCGCAAGGCGGCCAGCGCGAGCGGATCGAGCAACGCGGAAATCGGGGCGGGCACCAGCCCTACCTGCCAGAAATCGGTCTCTGGCGGGCGAATCATGTCGCGACCGCCATGCCGTGGGCTTCCTGCCGGGCCGGACTCCATTGCCCGGCTTGGAGGACCTGTCCGTAGAAATCCAGGATGTTGGCCAGACGGGCCTTGGGATCGAAGAGGCTGAGGTCGTAACCGATCCGGGGCAACCCGTCGGTGCAGTATTGCCCGTAGGCCGCGCGGATCTCGGCGGCCAGCGCGTCAACCGAGCCGGGAGGCACCAGCGCGACCGGGTGGTCGAGCAGAAACTCGCCGGGTCCTTCCGCGGCGGTGGCGATGATCGGCACGCCGGTGCTCATCGCCTCGATGATGGCGAGCCCGAATGACTCCTCGCGCGAGGGCGAAACGAACAGGTCGAGATCCCGCAGGCAGTCGCAGACGTCGGACCGGTGACCGAGGAGATGGATGCGCGGATCGTCACCCCGCAGGCGTTCCAACGCGGCGCGTTGTGGACCCTCGCCGAGGATCACGAGCGCGGCGCGAGCGGGCGCGCTGGTGCGAAAGGCGGAGATGAGCACGTCCATGCCCTTGCTGGGGTGAAGCCGGCCGACCGCGCCGACAAGGAACACGTCCTCGCCCAGTCCCAGTTCCTCGCGGATGCCCGCGGCCGGGGCCTCCGTCGGCGCCAGCGGCAGCCAGTTGGGGATGGTGCGGGCGAGCCCGCGGTAGCCGTGCAACCGGCCGGCCTGGGCGCGGTTGACGCAAATAAGCCCGTCGAGCCACGCATGCTGGTGCGGCTTGTAGCCGACATGCAGCGTGGCCACGGCTTGCTGCCGGCGTGAGACGCCCTTGAGCGCCTTGCAGGCCGCGCTCAGGTGACCATGACAGATGTCGGGCGCCAGACGCGCGACAAGTCGGCGCAGGAGCAGTCCGCGCAGAAACCAGTTAAAGGGATGATATCTGACTTTGACCGACAGTGCTCCGCTGAGTGGTGAGGTATGCATGCCCGCCACATGGACGTCGTGGCCGGCGGCGGACTGGCGGTTGGCGAGGTCTATGCAATAACGTTCGGATCCGGCAATGCGGGAGGAAAACAAAACATGAAGGATGAGCATCTGGGGCAGTTGTGCGGGGTGAAAATGCCGCTAGGTGGGCGGCATCGGGGGTGGGGCATCGCGTGGGGCGATAATCCACCCTATACTCTGTCCGGGTATTTTTCTGCTAGGCCGCGGCAGATTAACCTGTAGGACATTGCCCTACAATCGCGCTCAATTCCTCCGGCTTGTCTCCACCCAGCGAACGGCTTCACGGACCAGTTCGCTGACGTTGGCCAGTCCGAGCTTCTCCTTGATGCGGGCACTGTAGGCCTGCACGGTTTTCATGCTCAGGCTCATTTCCGTTGCGATCTTGCGCGTGCCCTGGCCCACGCCGAGCCGGCGGAAAACCTCCAGCTCCCGGTCGCTGAGCAATTCCACGCTGCCGGGTTGCCTCGCGGGCGAATGGCCCACCATCCGCTCGGTCAGCTGCGCCAGCACGTCGGCATTGGCGTAGACCTGGCCCGCAAGCACCGCGCGGATCGCCTCGACGATCCGGTGCGTGGAATCGCGCTTCGTGACATAGCCGCGGGCCCCGGCCCGAAAGGCGCGCTCGACGAAATAAATCTCCTCGTGCATCGACAGCACCACCACCTGGGTGCCGGGGCAGGTGCGGCGCAGGTCCTTGATCAGATCGAGACCGGAGCCGCTCTTGAGCGACAGGTCGACGATCGCGATGGCGGGCGGCGCGGCATTCATGCTCGCGAAGGCCGCAGGTGCGCTGTCGGCCTGCCCGCAGACCTCGAAGTCAGGCTCCTGCCGGAGGAGATTCGCCAGCCACTCGCGCACCAGGGTGTGGTCGTCGACGATGAAAATGCGCTTGCGCGGCTCACTCATACCGCAAGGGGAGCGGCCGGCAGCGGCACCCGGCAGCGGATGTGCGTGCCTTTGCCCGGAGTGGATTCCAGCGAAAAGTCACCGCCAATAAGCTTGGCGCGATGCGCCATCACGCGGAGCCCGACCCCGGCGTCCTTCGGGGCGGCTACCGGGAGACCACTGCCGTTATCGCTGATGGAAAGGACCAGCGTCTGGTTTTCCCGGGTCAGGCTCAGGTTCAGCGCCGTGGGCTGCGCATGGCGGATGGAATTGCGCACCGCCTCCTGGGCGATGCGGAAAATGTGGGAGGCGGTGCTGCTGTCCCCGACCAGCGGCGGCCGCCGGGCCTCATAGTGGCAGCGCACCCCTGTCTGCCGCTCCACGGTGGCCGCAAGTTCCTCCAGCTCCCGGTTCAGGTTGGCGGGCTCGATGGCGGTGAGCAGCAGCCCGCGGGCGAGCTGGCGGGACTGCCGGATGCCGTCCTCGGCGAGACGGACGATTTCGCGCGCGGTGTTCGCCGAGCGTTCGTCGCGGTTAGCCAGTTGCTGGCTGAGCACCTCCGCGGCGAAGGCCATCGCTGTGAGGTGCTGGCCGAGGCCATCATGCAAGTCGTTGCCGATGGTGCGGCGTTCGCGCTCGCTGATCTCAATCAGTTCGCGCTGCAGCTGCTCACGGGCCAGAACCTCCCGGGCCAGGGCCGCGGTGCGGGCGATGACGCGTTCCTCCATTTCGCGCCGCAGTTTGATCAGCGACTGCAGAATCCAGGCGACGATCATGTAAGTGGCGAGGAAGCCGAGGGTGTTCCAGACAATGCTCGGCCGGCGGGTGTATTCGGCGCCCAGCAGGTAGTCGCCGCCCACCCGCGCAATGATGGAGCAGACGGCGGTGACAAAGGCGGCGAAGAACCCGAGCCACGCGAGTGCCAGGGCGATTGGCACCAGGTAGAACACCTGCAGGGAAATCGCCGTGCCGGACACGTAATCAATGAGGCCGATCAAGCTGACGTAGGCTGTGACGATCAGGACGCAGATTCGCCGGGACACGGGCGGCCGAGTGAGAATCCTCAGCACCCATGAGTCCAGCCGGGATCCCAGCTTGACCGGGGCAATCTGCTGCAGCATGTCGCGCACGGTCGCAGCGTGCGCGGCGGGGCGCAGCCTGCAACAGCATTTGCGCGAGGCGGGACCACTCCAACGTGTTCCGTGCTTGCCCTTCGAAGCCTTGGCGAAGAAGGGTGTCCCGTGGTGCAAACCTCCTACGACCTCGTCATACTTGCCGCGGGCATCGGCAGCCGGTTCGGCGGCCTCAAGCAGGTGCAGCCCGTCGGCCCGGCGGGCGAGTTGATCATTGAGTATTCCATCTTCGATGCCCAACGCGCCGGCTTCGACCGCCTCGTGCTCGTAATCCGCAAGGACATCGAGAAGGACTTCCGCGCCATCATTGGCAAACGCCTGGAGAAGCAGATGGCGGTGGAGTATGTGTTTCAGGAGATCGACGCGCTGCCCAAGGGCAGCAACCCGTCCGGAGGCCGGGTTCCACCCCGCACCAAGCCGTGGGGCACGGGGCAGGCCGTGCTGGCGGCGCGCGACGCCGTGCGCCGTCCGTTCGCGATCATCAATGCCGACGATTTCTACGGCGCTTCGGCTTACCGGGTGCTCGCAGGTCATTTCGCCGCGTCAAAAGACTACGCCATGGTGGGCTATCCGTTGAAGCAAACCCTGTCCGAGTTTGGCACCGTGAGTCGCGGGCTTTGCGCGACCGATGAGGCCGGCCGGCTCCAGCGCATCACCGAGATTGCCAAGATCGAGAAGACCGCTCACGGGGCGAAATACACCGAAGAGGCCGGCCTGGTGCACCTGTTGAGCGGCGACGAAATCGTCTCGATGAATTTCTGGGGACTCACGCCGGCGGTGTTCCCGCAACTCGAGAAACTGTTCGGCCAATTCCTCGCTTCAAGTGGCACCGACCCGAAGGCGGAGTTCTATCTGCCGACCGCGATGAGCACGCTCATCGAGCACAACGAGGCCCGGGTGGCCCTGCTCAAGAGTGATGGCGCTTGGTTCGGCATCACTCACCGGGACGATCTGGCGGCCGCGCAGGCGACGGTGCGTTCCCTGGTGGCGGCCGGAATATATCCCTCACCCCTGTGGGGGTAGGCTGCCCAAATCAGTCGAAAAACAGCACGACGGCCGTGGAATTGTCCAACCCGCCGCGTTCGTTGGCGAGGTCGATCAACTGCCGGGCGACGGTCTCGGGGGCCTCGGCCTTGTTCAGGATTTCCTTGATCTCCTCGGGCGTGACAAAGCGGCTGATACCGTCGCTGCACAGCAGATAACGGTCGTGGGGCAGCACGGTGTGGGTCTGGCAATCAGGCTCGAGCGGCGGTGGCTGGCCAATGCAGCGGGTGAGGGCGTTGCGGTTTTCCATCAGCAGGCCGATGGACTCGCCCCGGGCGGCGCGCTCGCGCAGCTCGGTTTCGATGGTGTGGTCGGTGGTCAGTTGTCCGAGGGCCTTGGCGCGCAGCCGCAGGGCGCAGGAATCGCCGACGTGGCCGAGGTGCAGCTTGACGCCGATGATGTGCACAAAAGTGAGGGTCGAGCCGATGCCGAACTGCGGGCTGAGCACACGGCCGAGGCGGAACACCTGCGAGTTAATCTCCGCCAGGACCGCGGGGTAATCGAGTTTCTGGCCGTCCAATTGGTTGGTGATGAGCTTGTCGAGGGTCGCAATCGTCAGCTGGCTCGCCTGGCCGCCGGACGGCAGTCCGCCGATCCCGTCCGCCACCGCGAAGAGTTGATGGGCGTCATTGCACAGAAAACTGTCTTCGTTTTCGGGACGGACACGGCCGACGTCGGTTTGTGCAAAGGAGCGTAACTTCATTACGTAATAGTGGACACGGGAGTCCGTTACTAGTGGCAGTTTTTAGCTCAAGGGAAAGGCCTAAAAACACCCTCGCGGTTGCCGCGGTCGAGACGCTCGTAAGCCGGCGTGGGCAAGGAGGCTAGAAACTCCCGCCCGTAGGCCTTGGCCAGCACGCGCGAGTCTAGGATGGTCACCAGGCCCCGGTCGGTCTGGTTGCGGATGAGCCGGCCGATGCCCTGGCGGAATTTAATGAGGGCGTCCGGCAGGGTCAGGTCATTGAAGGGATTGCCGCCGTGATCCCGGATGTGCTCGCACCGGGCTTCGGTGATGGGATGAGTGGGGGGGTCGAAGGGCAGCCGGGTGACGATGACCTGCGACAAGGCCGCGCCGGGCACGTCCACACCGGTCCAGAAGCTGTCGGTGCCGAACAACACGGCGTTGCCGAGCGAGCGCATCTGGTGCGCCATCTCGGTGCGGGAGAGGTCGGCGCCCTGGATGAGGAATGGCCGGCCGGCCTTGCGCCACTCAGGCTCCAGCTCCACCGCCACGGCGCGCATGTCGCTGTAACTGGTGAACAGCACCAGTGAGCCGCCGCGCACCTTGCCGGTGCAGAACCGGATGTAGTCGGTGAGCGTGTCGAGCGCGAGCCGCGCCTCCTTCGGCGTGGGCAGGGGCACGTCGGAGGCGACGTAGATCCGCATGTTGCGCTCGAAATCGAAGGGCGACTTCACGGCGGTCATCCTCGCCCCGTCCGCCCCGATGCGGGCGGCCAGTGGCTCGATGCTGCCGCCCATGGCAAGGGTAGCGCTGGTGCAGAGGACGCTCGTGCGGCAGCCGAACAGGTGTTTGCGCAGCTCCGGCGCCACGTCGATGGGCGCGCTGCGGAGCGTGACGATGGTCTGCTTCCGACCGCTGCGCTCGGCCCAATAGACATGCCCCTTGTCGCCGAGGGTCAGCCACTCGGTGACACCGGCCTGCAGGCTCTTGATGCGCTGCTGCTGCTCGAGCAGCTCGTCGTGCTCGCGGCCGTCCTCCAGTTTGTCGGCGAGCTTGCCGAGCAGCCGGTGCAAGGCACTGAGCGGGCCGTCGAGGGTTGGTTCGGCGACGCCCGTCTCGCGCACCCGCACGATGGCACGCTTGTCGAGCAACCGGGTGGAGAGAAATTCGAAGAACTGCTGCGAGGCCTCAAGGGCGTCGAGTACGAGCTGCTGGCCCTGGGCGCCGCCGTGCTTGAGGAAAAGGCCGCGCCGACTGCGGGGGTTGAAGAGATACTTGAGCGCGCGGTCCAAGCCGTAGCTGCTGAGGGCGAGCCCGAAATTATCGGTCGCAACCTCCGGCACGGTGTGCGCCTCGTCGAGCACGAGGAAGTCGTCTGGGAACAGCACGCCGCGCACGTCGGTGGCTGCGCCGTGGGCCTGCGCCCCGCCGGAGTTGATGAGGGCGAAGAGCAGCGCGTGGTTGACGATGATGACCTGCGCCGTGCGCAGCCGGGCCCGGGCGCGCTGGTAGTGGCATTTCTCGCCGTCGCAATGCTTGCGCGAGCAGGAGGAGGAGTCGGCGTTGACGGCGTCCCAGACCTCCGGACGCGGCGGCGGCTTCAGGTCGTGGCGCAACCCGGTGGTGGTTTTCCCGGCCCATTTGGCGATGCGCTGCAATTCCTCGTAATCGGCGTCGGCGAACAGAGTGGTGCGGTCGGCGAGCGCATGGCCGAGGCGGGTCGGGCACAGGTAGTTCGATTTGCCCACGAGGACGGTGGAGCGGAAATCAGCGTAGCGGGCGAGGGCGGGGTCCGACTTGAACATCCGGCGGCAGATCGGCAGGTCCTTCTGCTCGATCTGCTCCTGGAGTGAGATGGTGTGCGTTGAGACGATGAGCTGCCGGCTTTGGTCAATGGCGTGAATGAGACCCGGAATCAGGTAAGCGAGGGACTTGCCGACGCCCGTGCCGGCCTCGAAGAGCAACGGCTCGTCGTCCTGCATGGCGGCGGCCACGGCGCGGGCCATCTGGGCCTGCTCCGGGCGGTGCTCGAGCTTGAGGTCGCCGCACAGCTGGCCGGACGCGGCGAAAATCTCCGCCGCGAGCTCGCGGACTCGCGTCGGCTTGGGGCCGGTCTCCGTGCCCGGGCTGCCGTCTTCGTTCAGGCCAATCATGACGCCCAATGAGCGGGGTTAACCCATGCGCCGCAAATCAATTTGCGGGATAGGGGAATCAGGTCAGCGTGGCCCGTCATGACCATGCCCGCTGCCAGCAACTGGATGGAGGAACTCGTGCGCTTCCTGCGCGAGTCCCCGGATGTCCGGGCGGTGCGGATCGACCCGGTGGCACACAAGATGGCGGTCGCAACCATTGACGATATCGACCTGTCCGACCTGGAGGCGAAGCTTGTGGCGACCATCGCCGGGGTTGAGGCGCGGCTCGCGGCCCAGCCGGCGGGAAAGTTGCCAGGCGGTTACTCGCTGCGGCAGGAGGGCGGGGCGCTGGTGCTGGGTCGGGACACCTGCGTGACCGCCGAGAAACTCTGGCTCTGGCGCGAGATGGAATGGCCGGAGATCAAGGCCGAACCCTCGCCCGAGGACCAGGAGTGGCGGACGCTCGCCCGGCTGGCGGCGGTCTGCGGCGCGGCAGGCATCGTCGGTCAAACAGCCGCTTACCTGGCCCCGGGAACGCCATGGCTGGCCAGGACGTTTTTTCTCGTCGGGCTCATCTCCGGTGGCTGGGACGCGGCAATCGATTCGTGGAAAAACCTGCGCAAGGGCGACGTCGATATTCATTTCCTCATGCTCACGGTGGCGGTCGGGGCGATGTTCATCAACGCCTGGAGCGAGGCGGTGCTGCTGCTGTTTCTCTTTTCCGCCTCGGGGGCGATGGAGGAATACGCCCTCGACCGCACCCATCGCGAAGTAAGCGCCCTGCTCAAGTCCTCCCCGAAGCAGGCGACGCTGGTTTTGTCCGGTGGTCAGGAGCAGGAAGTGACCGTCGAGTCGCTCCAGCTGCACTCCCGTGTTCGCGTGAAGCCCGGCGGGGCCTATGCGGCCGACGGCATCGTCATCAGCGGCCGGAGCGCGAGTGATGAGTCCGCCCTGACCGGCGAGGCCAACCCGGTGGAGAAGACCACGGGCGACCAGGTGTTCAGCGGCACGATCAACCTGTGGGGCGCGGTTGATTACGACGTCGTGCGTCTGCCGGCGGAGAGCACGCTGCAGAAAATCATCCGGCTCATCCAAACGGCGCAGAAACTCAAGGCACCGAGCGAGCGTTTCACGGACAAATTCGGCACGGGCTATACGTATGCGGTCATCGGGGGCTCGGCCGCGATGTTCCTGCTGTGGTGGCTGGGGTTTCACCTGCCGGCGTTCACCAACACCCCGGAGACCCGCTCGGCTTTTTACCGGGCGATGACGCTGATGGTCGTGGCCAGTCCGTGCGCGCTCGTGCTGTCGATTCCCTCGGCGATCCTCGCCGCCATCGCGTGGGGCGCGCGGCACGGCGTGCTGTTTCGCGGCGGCGCGGCCATCGAGAAACTGGCCGACATCAATGTCGTGGCCCTCGACAAGACCGGCACACTCACCACCGGCGAGCTCGCGGTCGTGGGCTATGAGAGTTTTCCGCCCGGCCGCGAGGCCGAGGTGATGGAGCTGGCCTACGCGCTCGAGGCCAAGTCCGAGCATCCACTGGCCCGGGCCATTGTGCGCGACGCCAAGGCCCGCGGCGCGCGCCTCATCGAACTCGAGGATTTCAAGAACATGGTGGGCCAGGGCGTGCGCGGCAGCTACGGCGGCGCGTCGGCCCTGCTCGGCCGCCGCGAACTGCTCGAAGCCGGCCCGCTCGCCGGCTGGGCGGAGAAATTGCCGCCGGCCTCCGCCGAACTTTCCGAGGTCTGGGTGGTCGGCAAGGGCATGCTCGGCCGTGTGCTGCTGCGCGACCAGATCCGGCTCGAATCGAATGCGGTCCTCGCGGAGTTGAAACGCCTGGGCATCCATACGGTCATGCTGACCGGCGACCGCCGGCAGGCGGCGGAGTCCGTGGCGCATGAGCTTGGCGTGTCCGAGGTGCGGGCCCATCTGACGCCGGAGCAGAAGGTCGAGGCCATCCAGTCCCTGCGGCTGGGTCCGCCGGCCCGCCGGGTCGCGATGGTGGGGGATGGCGTCAATGACGCGCCCAGCCTGGCCGCCGCCGACGTGAGCGTGGCCATGGGCGCACGCGGGAGCGACGCCGCCCTGGAGCAGGCCGAGGTCATCCTGATGCACGACCGGATTGAGAACTTCCTTGCCGCCCACCGGCTCAGCCGCCGGTCCCGGGCCATCATCCGGCAGAACCTGGCCATCTCGCTCGGCGTTGTGATCATCATGGTGCTGGCCACGGCCTTCGGCGCAGTGCCGCTGGCCGTCGGCGTGGCCGCCCACGAGGGCAGCACATTGGTGGTGTGCATCAATTCGCTGCGGCTGCTTTTCGGGCGCAACGCCTGAGCCGCCGGCCTTCGGGGCGGCATTGCAAACTTGCGTTTGGGCCCTTTTGGAGGAAACTTGTTTCAGTTTAACCCGTCATACCTGCCATGCACACGAAACTGCTCTCGAGTGGTTTGTTGAGCGGAGTAATCCTCTTGGGGGCCGGCTGCACGATTCCGTCATCGACGGCCGTGGTGCCCGCCTCGCAAGCGAATCAGATGCAGGTGGCCGACATCGGCACGGTGGTGAAAGTGACCGACATGACCATCGAGGGCCGGAAAAGCAATATCGGCCAGTATGGGGGCGCCATCATTGGCGCCGCGGCGGCGAGCCCGGTGGGCGGAGTTCGCAACACCGGCTCGGCTCTGGGTGTGGCGGGAGCCTCCATCGCCGGGGCGGTGATCGGCGAGGCGGTCGAGGAATACGCCACCCGCAAGCGCGCGCAGGAAATCACCGTCCAGATGAAGAACGGCGACATGGTCGTGATCGTGCAGGAAGCGCCGCCTTATTACGCGGTGGGCGACAAGGTCCACGTCATCCACAGCCCGGCCGGGGCGCGGGTGGCCATGGCGATGGATTACTAGTCCTCGATCCAGACCAGATCGCCGGGACGCACCTCGTCGAACAACTCGATAATATCGAGGTTGTTCATCTGCACGCAACCGCTGCTCGCGGGTGAACCGAGCCGTTCCTCGTGATTGGTGCCGTGGAGGTAGATGTAGCGGTCGTGGGTGTCGACTTCACCGCCGGCGTTGCGGCCGGGCTCGAGCCCGCGCAGCCAGAGGATGCGGGTCGTGATGAGGTTTTTCGCCTGCTCCGCCGCGTCGAACTCCGAGTAATGCTTGCCGGTGCTGACCCGGTCCTTGAACACGATGCCCGGTGGAGCCCCGGCACCGATGCGCTCCGAGATTTGGTGCAGCCCGTGCGGCGTGCCGAGGGAATTTTTCACGTTGGAGGGCGGGCGCAGTGACGTGGAAATCACGCAGGACTTCACCAGGACGTCGTCGCGATGGAATCCAAGCAGTTGCTGGGCAATGGAAACTGTCATAACCCGTGCGGCGGGCTTGATTCCCAGGGCGGCACACCTTTCTTTCATCCGTTTCAACGTTTCATTCACTGTGAGTAATAGATCCTATCGGGTCGGCATCGTCGGAGCCACGGGAGCAGTCGGTCAAGAACTGATTGCCCTGCTGGCGGCGCGCGCGTTTCCGCTCGCGGAGCTGCGGCCGCTGGCCACGGCGCGTTCTGCGGGTCGCAACATCGATTTCGGCGGGACGAAAATCACGGTGCAGGAAGCGACACCCGAGGCGTTCACCGGCCTGAATGTGGCGTTCTTCGCCGCGGGCGGGCCCGCCACGAAGGCGCTCGCCCCCGAGGCGGTCAGGCGCGGCTGCCTGGTCATCGACAAGAGCTCCGCGCTGCGCATGGACCCGAAGGTCCCGCTGGTCGTGCCGGAAATCAACGCGCATGCCCTGCGCACGCACTCGGGCATCATTGCGAGCCCGAACTGCTCGACGGCCGTCGCGCTGATGGCGCTGTATCCGCTGCACCGTGCTTTCGGCCTCAAGCGCGTCGTCTTCTCGACCTATCAATCCGTCACGGGCGCGGGCGCCGAGGGTGCGATCGAACTCGAGGCCCAGGTGCAGGCCCATGTGGCCGGCCGGCCGCTGCCGCGGGAAGTATTCGCGCACCAGATTTTCCAGAACATCATCCCGCACATCGATTCGTTCGGGGCCGATGGTTACACCGGCGAGGAGACGAAGATGCGCGACGAGAGCCGCAAAATCCTGGAGATGCCGGACCTGAAGGTCTCGGCCACCTGCATCCGCGTGCCGGTGGTGCGCGCCCATTCGATGGCGATCCACGCGGAGTTTGAGCGCCCCGTTTCCGTGGCCGCCGCCCGCGAGGCCATCGCGGCGTTCTCTGGCGCCGAGTTGCTCGACGAGCCGGAGCAAAACGCCTATCCGACGCCGCTCGCCTACAGCCGGAGGGAGAAATGCGGCGTCGGCCGCATCCGCCTCGATACCGCGCTGGACAACGGCCTGGCCCTCTGGGTCAGCGGTGACAACCTCTGGAAAGGGGCCGCGCTCAACGCCATCCAGACGGCGGAAAAAATGATTGAGCTGGGGATTCCTCTGAAAGCTTGAGCCGGCTTTCTCTCTTCCTCCTTCGCCAAGGCTTCGGAGGACAGGTGCGACGTGGCGGGGCTTTCGCCTTGCGAGGTCGAATCCGATGCCGTTTCTTGGCGCTTTCCGGACGCCTAGCTCAGCTGGTTAGAGCATCTCGTTTACATCGAGAGGGTCGGGGGTTCGAGTCCCTCGGCGTCCACCAAGTTTCTTTCCGGGGCGGAAAGAAACTTGCCCACCGAAGCCTTGGCGAAGGTGGGCCGAGATACGCCCCCGCCAAATCATGAAAATCATTCTCGCCACCCGCAAAAGCCCGCTGGCCGTCGTCCAGGCCGAGCTGGTCGCGGCGCGACTGACCGAGAAAATCCCGGGGACAAAATGCGCGCTGCTGAAGCTTGTCACCACTGGCGACAAGCAGGCGGAATGGTCGCTGAGCAAGCTGGGCGGCAAGGGGCTTTTTACGGCCGAGCTTGAGCAGGCGCTCCTCCGCGGTGAGGCCGACGTGGCGGTGCACAGTTGCAAGGATCTGCCGGGTGACATCAGTCCGGGCCTGGTGGTTGCCGGCTTTTTGCCCCGCGAGGACGCGCACGACATGCTCGTGTTGCGCGAAGGAGTTGCCACACCCGCCACGATCGCCACCAGCGCGCCGCGCCGGCAGCTGCAGATCGCCCGGCTGTTCCCTCAGGCAAAATTTTCCGAGATTCGCGGCAACGTGGACACTCGGCTCAAAAAAATCGCCAGCGGTCTGGCCGATGCGACCGTGCTCGCCGCGGCCGGCCTGAAGCGTCTGGGCATCGCGAGCTGGCCCGGTGTGGTCCTGCGTCCGCTGGCCTTTTCCGAAAGCGTGCCGGCGGTGGGGCAGGGGGCCATCGCCCTCCAGTGCCGCGCGGCCGATGTGACGCGTTTCGCCGGCGTCCTCGATGCCGCCACGGCGCGGGCGGTCAACCTCGAGCGGGCCTTCCAAAGCTTGCTGGGCGGCGGCTGCCAGACCGCTTTCGCCGCGCACGCCACGACCGGCAAACTGTATTTCTTTCACGAAAAAACAGGCATTCGGGCACTGCCACTCGTGGACAAGGATTATGACCAGCCGCAGACCAGCGCGACGCGCATGCTCAAGGAGCTCGGATTCCATGTCTAAAACACCACTCACCAACCGTCGGATCGCCCTCACTCGTCCCGTCGCGCAGTCCGCCGACTGGCGCTCGCGGCTCGAGGCGCTCGGCGCGTCGGTGGTCGAGCTGCCGCTCATCTCGGTCAGCAAGGACGTCAATCTCGACAGGCTCGCCGAGGTCTTCCAGGAGCTCGGCGGCTACGAGTGGATCATCTTCACCAGCACCAATGGCGTGAAGTATTTCTTCGAGGAATTCAACCGGGTGTTTGATGACATCCGTGCGTTCGGGCTCATGCGCATTGCGGTCGTCGGCGAGGCCACGGCGGCCGCGATCCGGGAAAAGCACCTCCGCGTTGAGGTTCAGCCCAAGAAGGCGAACGCAGACGAACTGGCCAAGGCCTTGATCGAGCGCGAGGCAATGGACAGTGCGAAGGTTCTGGTCGTGACCGGCAATCGCAACCGGGAGGCGCTGGTGCAGAAACTCGAGGAGGTCCGGGCCATCGTGGACTGCCTGCCGGTTTACAAAACCGAGGAGACCGACCTGGCGAAGGATCCCGCAGCGGCTGATTTTCGCGCGCACGGCGCCGATGCGATCCTCTTTGCGAGTCCGTCGGCGGCGCAGTCGTTCTTCGATCAGGCGGCGGAGCTCAAGCTCGCGGCCAAGGCGAAAAAGCCCATCGCCGGCAGCATCGGGCCGAGCACGACCGCCACCATGAAGCAGCTGGGCCTGCCGGTGGACTTCGAGGCGGCCGACGCCAGCCTCGACTCGCTTGTGGCTGCGCTTGTCAAGAAGCTCGCCTAAGGGGTGGAGGGCCCAGCTTCCGCTGGGCCGTGGCCCGTCAGGAGACGGGCCTTCCAAGGGAAGTTCCCTTGAGTTATCCGTGTTCATCCGTGTAATCCGTGGCTAAAGCATCCTCCATGAAAGTCCCTTTTCTCGACCTCAAGCCGCAGCACCAGGCCCTTCGCGCCGAGGTGCTCGCCGCGCTCGCCGAAACTTATGATCATACCCGTTTCTGCCTCGGCAAGGACGTGGAGGATTTCGAAAAGGCCTTCAGCGCCGCGCTCGGCCACCCGCGCACGCTCGGGATGAACAGCGGCACCTCGCCGCTGCACGTCGCGTCGATTTGCGGCAGGTTTGGCCCGGGCGACGAGATCATCACCACACCGTTCACCTTTGCGTCCAGTTGCTGGGGCATCAGCTACGTCGGCGCCAAGCCGGTGTTTGTGGACATCGATCCGGACACGTGGTGCCTCAGCCCCGAGGCCATCGCTCGGGCCGTCACGAAGAAGACCAGGGGCATCGTGGTGGTCCACATCTTCGGCCAGCCCGCGCGGATGGACGAGATCATGGCCCTGGCGAAGCAGCACAAGCTCTTCGTCGTCGAGGACTGCGCACAGGCCGTCGGCGCCACCTATAAGGGCAAGCCGGCTGGTTCCATCGGTGATTGCGGCACGTTCAGCTTCTACCCGACCAAGAACCTCGGCGCGTGCGGCGAGGGCGGGGCGTTTGTCTCGAAGCACCCTGCGATCATGGATCATGCGCAACTGCTGAGGGTGCACGGCTCGCCGAAGCGCTATCAGCACACGGAGGTCGGCTTCAACTTCCGGATGGACGGCTTCCAGGGCGCGGTGCTCAGCATCAAGCTCAAACAACTGGTCAAATGGACCGCCCGCCGTCGGGCCATCGCCGCGCAATATCGGGCCGGTATCAAGCGCGCCGACGTCCAGCTGCCGGTCGTGCCCACCTACGGCGAATCGGTCTGGCATCAGTTCACGCTGTTGCATCCCAAGCGCGATGCCCTGCGCGTCCATCTGGAGAAAGCGGGCGTGGGCACGGAGATAATCTATCCCGGCCCGATGCACCTGCAGCCCTGCTATGCGTCGCTCGGGTATAAGCCCGGCAGTGTGCCCGTGGCCGAGCAAACCAGCGCGACCTGCGTGAGCCTGCCGATCTTCCCCGAGCTGACCGACGCGCAGGTGGACCACGTGATCAGTTCGGTAAATTCTTTTTAAGAAAACCACGAAGTGCACGAAGGACACGAAGTTCTCTTGCACCAAAACGGCACTCCTTCGTGCTCTTCGTGTCCTTCGTGGTAATATCGGTGTTATGATCAACGGCATCAGACTTAAAGTTTGCGGCATCACCTCGCTGGTGGATGCCGACGCGGCCGATGCCGTGGGCGCCGACTATCTCGGATTCATCTTCTACCCGAAGTCGCCGCGGCACGCCCCATTGAAGCAATATGAGGCGATGAAGGGTCGCCTGCCGCCGCGCAAGAAAGTGGCCGTGTGCGTCGAACCCAAGCTCCCGGACTTGAAGGATCTCATCGCCTGCGGATTCGATTGCTACCAGATCCACTACAACCCGGACGTGGAGACCGAGACGGTTTCCCTGTGGTCCAAAATGACCGGCCCGGAGAAACTGTGGCTCGCCCCGCGGCTGCCGCCCGGGACCAAGCTCGATGACGAGTTGCTGCCCTATGCGGAGACCATCCTGCTGGATACTTTTCATCCCGACAAACCCGGCGGCACCGGCAAGACGGGAGACTGGGCGGAATTCAAGCGTTACCGGGACGCCCATCCCGCAAAGCACTGGGTGTTGTCCGGCGGCCTGAATCCGGAAAACATCGTCAAAGCCATCACGGCCACCGGCGCGAAGTTCATCGACGTGAACAGCGGGGTGGAGCAGTCGCCGGGCATCAAGAGCCCGGCCAAGTTGAAGGCCTTTGTCCTCGCGCTCCACAACGCGACGAAGCACGGCAATCCCTCTTATAACGCGTAGGGTGAATCAACCCCTGCTCAGAATCCGGGCATCCCGCCCTTGCCGCGCATCTGCTCCATCTGGCGCATGAGCTTCTTCTGGTTCCCGCCCTTCATCATCTTCATCATTTTCTGCATCTGCTCGAATTGCTTGATGAGCTGGTTGACCTCGAGGACTTGGACGCCCGCCCCCGCCGCGATGCGCATCCGGCGCCGGCCGTTGAGCAGGGCCGGCTTGCGGCGCTCCTGAATGGTCATCGACTGGATGATCGCCTCGGTGCGCTTCATCTGCTTCTCCGAGTCATCGGGCAACTGCACGCCGCTCATGCCGGGCATCATGCCCATCAACGACTGCATCGAGCCCATCTTCTTCACCTGCTGCATCTGTGCGAGGAAGTCCTCCAGGTTGAAGTCCGCCTTGCGCATCTTTTCCGCCATCCGCTCGGCCTCATGCTGGTCGATGTTCTCCTGCGCCTTCTCGACGAGCGACACCACATCACCCATGCCGAGGATGCGCGAGGCGAGCCGGTCCGGATAAAACGGCTCAAAGTCCGCGAGCTTCTCGCCGGTGCCGATGAATTTGATCGGCACGCCGGTGACGGCTTTGATGGACAGCGCCGCGCCGCCGCGCGCATCGCCGTCGAGCTTGGTGAGGATGAGGCCGGTGAGGCTGAGCGCGTCGTGGAAGGCCTTCGCGACATTCACCGCCTCCTGACCGAGCGCGCCATCGACAACGAGCAACACTTCGTCGGGCTGCACCTTCGCGTGCAGCCACTTCACTTCCGCTATCAGGTCCTGGTCAATCTGGAGCCGCCCGGCGGTGTCGAAGAGGATGACGTCGGCGCTTTGTTGCAGCGCGAGCTCGACGCCCTTCGCGCCGATGGCCGGCACGTCCTTCAAGACGCGATCACCGTAAAAACCGAGTTCCTCCTGCTTCGAGAGAATCTCCAGCTGGTCGATGGCGGCGGGGCGGTTGACGTCGCACGCGACGACGAACGGCCGGGCGCCTTTCTTCTTGAGCAGTTTGCCGAGCTTGGCGGTCGAGGTCGTCTTGCCCGAGCCGTGCAAGCCGACCATGAGGACCTTGAGCGGGCGTTTTTGGGTCAGTTCGGTTGCGCCCTCGCCGAGGAGCTTCACCAGTTCGTCGTGGATGATCTTGACGACCTGCTGGCCTGGGGTGACGGACTTCAACACGGCCTGGCCGGCGCACTGCTGTTGCACGCGGTCGATGAACTCGCGGGCGACCTTGAAATGGACGTCGGCGGCCAGTAGGGCGGCGCGCACTTCCTTGAGGGCGTCCGCCATGTTGGCCTCGGACAAGGAGCCCACGCCGCGCAGGTGGCGCAGGGCACTGCTCAGTTTTTCGGTCAGGCTTTCGAACATGGGAGGACGGAAAGGAAACCACTAATGGGCACTAATAAACACAAATCTGCGATTTACATCTGCCATCGCGGGCAGGCACTACCTGCCTGGCGATCCATCAAGCCGGATTGCTTCGTCGTTCCCAGGCGGAACTACTCGCAATGACCGGGCGAATCTTCTTGCTGGCTACCGGGGCTTGTCGCTTAGACCTTACGGCTATGTCCCGCACCGTCGCCATCGTTGGCCGCCCCAATGTAGGCAAAAGCCGCCTGTTCAACCGGCTGGCCCAGAAGCGCATCTCCATTGTCCATGACATGCCGGGGGTGACGCGCGACGTGATCAATGCGGAGGTCCGGGACGGCGGCTACACCCTGCTCGACACCGGCGGCATCGGCCTGACGGGCAGCGATACGCCGGCGCGGATCACCAAGGCCTCGGAGAACCAGGTGCGCTTTGCCATCGAGGCGGCCGACGTCATCCTCTTCATCATCGACGCCCGGGCCGGGGTCACGGCGCTCGACGAGCGAATCGCGCAGCTGCTGCGGAAGAGCAGGAAGGCCGTGCTGCTGGTCGCCAACAAGGCCGACAGCGGCAAGGAGAAGATCGCGGTGATTTCCGAGTTTTACCGGCTGGGCTTCGGCGAGCCGTTCTATATTTCCGCCGAGCACGGCAACGGCGAGGCCGAGCTGCGCATCGCGGTCCTGGCCAAGCTCGGCCCGGTGCCCGAGGCGACCAGGCTCGACGAGGAGCGACTGAGCATCTGCTTCGTGGGCCGGCCGAACGTGGGCAAGTCCTCGCTGAGCAACCGCCTGCTCAAGAGCGACCGGCTCATCGTCAGCGAAACGCCCGGCACGACGCGCGACGCCGTGGAGCTCGACTTCATCTACACCAGTCGCGACGGCAAGCCGTGGCCGTTCCGTCTGATTGACACCGCGGGCATCCGCGCGGCGACCAAGCTGTCGTCCTCCGTCGAATATTTTTCCCGGCTTCGCTCGCTCGAGGCCATCCATCACGCCGACGTCGTCTTCATGGTGCTCGATGCCATGGACGGCGTGACCCAGCAGGACAAGGCCATCGCCGGCGAGATCGTCAAGGCGGCCAAGCCCATCGTCATCGTGGTCAACAAATGGGACATGGTGCACGCGGCCATCAGCAAGGGCGCACTGAAGCAGTTCAGGGACGAGCGCGAGTTTCGCGAGAAGTTCGAGAAGGCGCTGTTCGAGGAGCTGTTCTTCACCCCCGGGGCGCCGGTGATGTTCGCCTCGGCCCTGACCGGCCACGAGATCACGCGCATGCTCAAGTCCGCCCGGGCCCTCGACCGCCGGCTCGACACCAAGATCCCCACCGCGAAGCTCAACGCCGCCATCATCCGGCTGGCCGAGCGCACGCCGCCGCACGCCATCGGCGGCCAGCGCTTCCGCATCTATTACGCCACGCAGACCGGCACGCGGCCGTTCCGGCTCAAGTTATTCTGCAATCAGGATCGCAACCTGACGGAATCCTACCGCCGCTATCTCGAGGCCGGGCTCGTCAAGGAGTTCGACCTCGATGGCTGCCCGATCCACTTCGACCTGGTCGGCAAGGAAAACCGTTCCGCGGCCGACCGCATCGCCGCGCGGGGCACGAAACGGAACCTCAAGATCGCGGACGAGGTCGAGGAGCCGGCGTCCGGCGTCTTTGACGATTGAGCCATGCTGCGACTCGTCTTCATGGGCTCGGATGCCATCGCACTGCCCGCGTTGAACTGGCTCGCGGGTGAAGGAAACGGCGTCGCCAAGGTCGTCGGAGTTTTCACCCAGCCCGACCGGGCCGCGGGTCGCGGCCAGAAGGTCGCACCCAAGGCCATCAAACTCTGGGCACTCGGCCGCAACCTGCCGGTGTTGCAACCCGAAAAAATCGGCGCAGCAGAACGACAACAATTGGCGGACCTCAAGCCCGATGTGGCGCTGGTCATGGCTTACGGACACATTCTCTCGCAGGACGTCATCGACACACCGCGACTGGGCACGCTGAACCTGCATACCTCGATTCTGCCGAAATATCGCGGCGCCTCGCCCATCCAGACCGCCATCACTTGCGCGGAGACCGAGACGGGCGTCACATTGATGCGAATGGTGCTCAAGCTCGACGCCGGCCCGGTCGCCGACGTTGAACGCGTGAAGATCGACCCACTCGACACGGCCTCCGAGGTCGAGGGTAAGCTCGCGTCGGCCTGTGTTCCGCTGCTGGCCAGTTGCCTGCCGAAGATTGCCGCCGGCAAGGAGGCCTACATCGCGCAAGATGAATCACAGGCAAGTTACTGCCGGCGGTTGGGAAAAGACGACGGCGTTCTGGATTTTGAGTTGTCGGCGCGCTTGCTCGCCGGCCGGGTCAACGGGCTCATGCCCTGGCCCGGCTGCACCGTGGAGATCAACGGCCAGGTTGTGAAGCTCGGCCTCGCCGAGGCCTTGCCCGGCACCAGCCGGGCGGGCGAAGTCAATGGCGCGAATGCCAAGGGCCTGCTGGTTGGCACCGGACAGGGGATCCTGCGGCTCCGCGAGCTCCAGCGGCCCGGCGGGAAAATGCTGCCTGCCTCAGAGTTTTTGCGCGGCTTCCCGGTTGCCGCCGGCACCCGACTGGTCTCCCGGCCAATGCCGCCGCTGGTGGCGCGCGCGCCGTTTCCGCGAACGAAGGGCTAAGGCTTGTTTTTGCCCGCGAATTTCCCAACCATCATTCCCATGCGTAGCAAAATTCTGCAAACGGCCGGCCTGCTGGCGCTCCTGGCGGTGGCCGCTCCGGCTCAGGTCGACAGCAACCGGATCGAACTGGCCAATCTGCGCCAGGACGTGTCGCAGCTGACCCAGCGGGTGGGGGAACTGACGATGACCGTCGAGCAGCTCAACCGGGACAACACCTCGCTGCAGGCCAAGACCAACCAGAGCTTCGTCACCCTTGAGCAGCTCAACAAGGCGGTGGCGGATCTCAACCGCGCCATGCAAAGCGCGCTGGCCGAGCAGAAACGCGAGACGCTGCAACAGGTCGCCGGCCAGATCGAACGATTGGGCAAACAGACGAACGCCGCGCTCGACGCGCTGGCGAAGAATCAAGCCACGCGTCCGGCCGTGCAGACGACTTTCTCCGAGGAATTCCCGAAGGAGGGCGTCAATTACACGGTAGTGAATGGGGACACGCTATCCGGCATCGCCAAGAAAACAGGCACGAAGCTGACGGACATCCGCAACGCGAACAAGATATCCGACGACACGAAGATTCGCGTCGGCCAGACTCTCTTCATCCCGCAAGGCAAATAATCATGGCTACCCCGAAATCACGACTCGGCCGCGGACTCGGCGCCCTCATCACCAGCGGCACCACGCCGCCCAAGACCGGGCCATCCACGCCCGGCGCAGTTCAGGTTCCGGCGGCCGCTCCGGTGACCGACAGCTTGAGCGGCTATCGCGAGATCGCCGTCCATCTGATCGAGACCAATCCCTACCAGCCGCGCCGCGACATCGACCCCGAGCAACTGGCGGAGCTCGTCGAGAGCATCCGTGCCGAGGGATTGCTTCAGCCGATCGTCGTGCGACCCGTCGGGGACAAATTCCAGCTCATTGCCGGCGAACGCCGCTGGCGTGCCTACCAGCAGCTCAAGCTCCGGTCCATTCCGGCGCGGGTGATGACGTCGAGCGACGCCTCCTCCGCCTCGCTGGCGTTGATCGAGAACCTGCAGCGCGAGGGGTTGAACCCCATCGACGAGGCGCACGGCTACGCCAGCCTCATCCGCGATTTTGATCTCACGCAGGACGCCGCGGCGCAGCGCGTCGGCAAGGGCCGCGCGACCGTCGCCAACTCCCTGCGGCTGCTCGGCCTCGAGGCCGAGTTGCAGGCCTACGTGGGCAAGGGGATGCTGAGCGTCGGTCATGCCAAGGTGCTGCTCGGCGTGGAGAATGGCGCCGAGCGTCTGGTGCTGGCCCGGCGCGCCCTCGAGCAGGGCCTGAGCGTTCGCGCCCTCGAGGAATTGTTGAAACACAAGTCCGGCGGCGCCGGCAAGCGACGCAAGATGCCCGGGGCCACCGCCGCGTCGCTTTCTGATATTGAGAAGAAACTGACCTCGCACCTCGGCGCGCGCACGACCCTCAAGCACTCGGCGAAACGCGGCCGCATCATCATCGAGTATCAGGGCAACGACGACTTGGCGCGGGTGCTGGAAAAGCTGGGCATTACGCTTTAGGCGGCGGAGCCTGTAAAAACCAGAGGTAGTGTCCTAATTTGAGCTATTTTGGCTTTTGTAGGTCTATGGCCTTTAGTCCAGCAACGCCGACCAGAATCATATTTGCCACGCTTGGGGGCTGGATTCGCTGCTCTGAATACCCCGGCAGGCTTGGGCAAAGTCGGGTCTGGATTAGCCAGCTTTGCACGTATCAACTCTAGGCGTTCGGCCTGTGTCATTTCCCTCTGAAAGAGGGTCTAGCGGGCCAAAACAAATCTTGATTCAAATTAGGACACTACCAAACCAGAACTTTGGTTGACAATCCGGGTCCGACTACGTTGCTTCTGCACCTTTTATGAGCCTGCTCATCGGTATCCTGACTTTCATCATCATCATCACTTCGCTGTTCCTGGTGCTGGTTGTCCTCATGCAACGCGCCAAGACCGACGGCGGCATGGGCGCGGCCATGGGCGGCGGCAGCATGGAGTCCACCTTCGGCGCCGAGACGAGCAATGTACTCAGCGGCGCGACCATCAAGGCGGCCATCGTCTTCTTTGTGGTCAGCTTCACGCTCTACCTGGCCCACATTTACCAGTCCAAGCACCAGGAGACCGGCGACACCAGGCTGCCGACCGTGAACGCCCCGGCCAGCACGGCCCCGTCTCCGCTAACGGTTCCGCAACCCGCAACTCCGAAGCCGGGTGACCCCAAGAAGCCTTAACCTCCCAAGCCCGGTCTTCCACCGGGCTTTGTTGTTTGTGCTGGCGGCGATGGCGCCGCCGGCCGTGTCGGCGCAAACCTACCGCCCGTCACCCAACTACGTCGCCGGCGGCAAACCCGACCAGGCCGAGGGCGCGCGCATCCTCGGCGAGTTCCGGCAGGCGGGCATCGCGGGCACCTACTGGCTCGGGTTTGAGCTGCGCGTCCTGCCGCGCAAGGGCGACGAGCACACCGTCAAGGGCCGGCTGCTCGGCACGCGCGGCCAACACGGCCCGTTGACGCGACTGGATGTCGGCGACCAGCGCTGGCTCATCCAGGGCGGCCCCGTGCCCGCGGCCTGGCGCGGAACGGAGGCACGGGCCTTGACCGCGGGGGAAATCTTTCAGCCGG
Organism: Lacunisphaera sp.; assembly: GCA_043738215.1. Taxonomy (GTDB): domain Bacteria; phylum Verrucomicrobiota; class Verrucomicrobiia; order Opitutales; family Opitutaceae; genus Lacunisphaera. The sequence continues at coordinate 28,668 of JAYUGX010000112.1, read as the reverse complement.
TCGCCGGCACCGACCTGACGATCTTCGACCTGCAGATGCCGTTCCTTCAATGGACGGATTTTGTCTATGAGGGCCTCGCCAACGTGCGCGGCCGGCCGGCGCACAGCTTCGTGCTTTATCCGCCGGCGGGCCTCGCCGCGGCGAGGCCGGGACTGACGGGAGTGCGCGTGCTCCTCGACACCCAGTATCAGGCACTCGTGTCGGCCGAACTGCTGGGGGCGAAGGGCGCGCCGGAGAAAAGCATTTCCATTCTCGACCTGAAGAAAGTGGGGGAGCAGTGGCTCGTGAAATCAATCGACCTGCGCAACCATCTCACGCGCGACAAGACCCGCTTCACCGTCACCGCCGCCGCGCTGGATCTCGCGCTGCCCGCGGAGACTTTCGCCCCGGCGGCGCTGGCCGGCGACGCCCCGGCCGTGCCAACGGAGAAGATCCAGCGTTTCTGACGATGCCGGCCAAGACCGCCAGGCCTTTCCCCATCCAGATGGAGGTCGAGTTTCTCGACCGGCTCAGCGAGCCGGTGCGCGAGGGCCGGGCGGAGTCGGTCAGCGCCATCATCCGCGCGGCGCTGGCGCAATATGACTTTGCCAACGTGGTGGTGGTGCACCCGGCGCAATTGCAAATCTCGGTGCGGCTGCCGGCGGCGATCCGGAATAATCTGAGGAAAATCTCCCGGGCCAAGCACACCAGCGTCGGGCAGCTCGTGCGCGCGGCGGTCGAGGCCTACCTGCCGTCAATCGAGGCGCCGGCCGCGCCCGGTGACCCGGCGCTGGAGCCGGGGAAGCCAGTACTACGCACACGCCGGGCAAGAAAGCGGTGAAGTGCTGGAGGGCCTGCGTCCCTGCGGGCCGCGAACGGCCCTCTATGACATCCAGCAGCCCAAGGGCTGGCTTGCGTTCGGAAACGCCGGGCCTTTATTTCGCGTCCGCATGAGCCCACCGCATCCTCTGTCCACCTGGGCCCGGAATGTCTCGCCGTCGCCAACCCTGGCCATTGACGCCAAGGCCAAGGCCATGCTGGCCGCGGGCGAGGATGTGTGCAGTTTTGCCGCGGGCGAGCCGGACTTCGACACGCCGCAGTTCATCAAGGACGCCGCCATTGCCGCGCTCCAGGCGGGCAAGACCAAATACGCGCCGACCCCCGGCATCGAGCCGCTGCGCCAGGCCATCGCCGACCGTTACGCCGCCGAATACGGCTACAAGATCGCGCCGTCGCAGGTTGTCGTCTCACCCGGCGGCAAGTATTCCTGCTACCTCGGCATCCTCGCCACTTGCAATCCCGGCGACGAGGTCATCATTCCCGCGCCGTATTGGGTCAGCTATCCCGAGATGGCAAAGCTTGCCGGGGCCACGCCGAAGTTCGTCCTTTGCGACGACAAAGCCGGATTCAAACTGACACCGGCGCTGCTCAAAGCCGCCCTCACCCCGAAGTCGAAGCTGCTCGTTCTTAACTCGCCCTCGAATCCTACCGGGGCGATCTACAACCGCGCCGAGCTGGCCGCACTCGCCGACGTCTGCGTGGGGCACAATCTCTACGTGCTGGCTGACGAGATGTATGAGCACCTGATCTACGACGGCAACCAACCGGTGAATTTCGCCATGCTCGGCGCTGAGGTCGAGAAACGCACCATCACGGTCGCGGGTTTCTCCAAAACCTACTCAATGACCGGCTGGCGGCTCGGCACGCTCGTCGCACCCGCGCCGATCGCCAAGGCTTGCGCGGAATTGCAGAGCCAGATGTCGTCCAATGCGACGACCTTCGCCCAATATGGCGCGCTGGCCGCGCTCAGGGAGAAGGAGAAGGCCGCCGCCGCGCTGACGGAGATGAAGTCCGCCTTTGACCGTCGCCGGAAACTGCTCCACGCCGAGCTCAACAAAATTCCCGGCGTCACCTGCCTGCTCGCCGGCGGCGCGTTTTACCTTTTTCCCAACATCGCCAGCTTCGGGCTCAAGGACATTGATTTTTGCGCCAAGCTGCTTGAACAGGAGAAGGTCGCGGCCGTGCCCGGCTCGGCCTTCGGCGCCGAGGGCTACCTTCGCCTCAGCTACGCCACCAGCGACGAGATCATCAAGAAGGGCGTGGCGCGGCTGGCAAGATTCTGCGCCGGACTGAAGAAGTAGGAGAACAAAGGCAGTGCAGCAGCCGGGCGATTTGCTTTACCCGTGGAGGGTTTCACGTAGCGTCGGTGCATGTTGATCGATGCAACCCGGCTGAGCGAGCACCTGCAGGACCCTGACTGGATCGTCTTCGACTGCCGGCACGACACGTTCGATTTTTCCCGGGGCGCGCGGGTCTACGCAGAGGGCCACATCCCCGGGGCGCATTTTGTCCCGGTCGAGACGACCATGGCCGGCCGGAAGACCGGGACCAACGGCCGGCACCCGCTGCCGGTGGCGGATGACTTTGCGTCCTTTCTCAACCGGCACGGCGCTACGGCCCGGACCCAGCTCGTCGCCTATGACGACGCGGGCGGCCAGTATGCGGCCCGTTTCTGGTGGCTGGCGCGCTGGATCGGGCTGAGCCGGGTCGGGGTGCTCGATGGCGGCCTGCCCAAGTGGCTTGCGGGCGGAGGGGTGGTCGCGACCGATGTGCCTGCTTCACGGGGCGGTGGCACCGTCGTGGCCCGACCCGAGATTGGACAGGTCCGCACCGCAGCCGACATCCTCGCCGCGGTGACGACCGGCGGCGCGCGTGTGCTCGACGCCCGGGCCGTGGAGCGTTTTCGCGGCGAGTCCGAGCCGGTGGATCCCATTGCCGGGCGCATTCCCTCCGCGCGGAACCGTTTTTTCAAGCTGAACCTGAATGCCGATCAGACCATGCGACCGGCCGGGGAGCTGCGGCGAGAGTTCGAGGCCGTGCTCGGCGAGTGGCGGCCCGGGGAGGTCATCCACCAATGCGGATCGGGTGTCACCGCCTGCGTCAATCTGCTGGCGATGGAGCACGCCGGTCTTCCTGGGTCCAAGCTCTACGTCGGCTCCTGGAGCGAGTGGATCGCCGACCCGGCGCGCCCGATCGCGCGGGGCTGAGACTGTCATCTACTTCCGCACTGATCAGCACCCTTAGCTGGCGTTGTCTTTTTTTGCGGGTTCGACAGCTTCCTTGGTTTGACCGGTGCGCTTCTGAATCCGGCCAACCAATTCAACTGTCTGGCCGTCGACGTATTGGATCATCATCCGTAAGCGAGGCCCGCCACGGCGATCCCTGAACCAGAACCTGGAGCCAGTTCAATAATCACCGGCGGTCGTCTTTCCGGTCGTCCTTATCGTCGTCCTTGTCATCGTCTTTGCCGTCCTTCCTGCCTTTCTTGTTCTTTTTATCGTTCTTCTTGTCTTCCTGGCGAACAGCCTTGTCGTCCTGCTTGTTGTCCTGACGCTTCCAGTTTCTTGGGTAGCTTTGGACCACCGTGCTATGGTGCTGCTCCGGCGAGTCGCGAAAGTCCACTTGCACAGACGGCGCGGCCAGCAGCACGTTCACCGCGACACCCCGCGGTTCCGACCGGCGGACCCATGAGTTGCCATCGCGATACACGTATTCGTGGCGGTTGCGGCTGTAGTAAGTTTCGTATTCGGGGTAATAAACGTAGTCATCCTCGAACTCCACCGTGGACTGCACCTGCACCGACGGACGGTGCCAGTTCCTCGGGTAGCTTTGGACCACCGTGCCATGGTGCTGCTCCGGCGAGTCGTGGAAATCCAACCGGATCGAGGGTGCGGCCAGGAGAACACTGACCGAGACACCTCGCGGCTCGGACCGGCGGACCCAGGTGTTGCCGTCGCGATACACGTATTCGTGGCGGTTGCGGCTGTAGTAGGTTTCGTAACCAGGATAGTAATCGTAATCATCCTGAAATGACACCGTGGCATACCCCTGCACCGTCGGGCGATCCTGATAGACTGTGACCTGCCCCGACCCCTCGGTGCCACACCCGGTCAAAGAGGCTGTAATTGCGGTGCCGAACAAAAAGCCTGCAAGATTGGCGATGGGGAGGATTTTCTTTTTCATGGCCCGAACATACTCCAGTCGGAAGGGTGCGGCTATGGGGTGATGGCCTGCCAGACCCTAGCGGGAGCCGGTTCGGAATGGGATATTACATGGAGTCGTGACAGCCAGGTTCCAGCCGAAGGGCCGGGCTTCTTCCGTCCGCCATTGCTCCCGCCGCTTCCGGTCACACCGCCCATTCGAAGGAGCAGTTCTCCTCGACTTCCTCGATGGTGGTCAGGCCGAGCAGGACTTTATTCAAGCCGTCGTAGCGCAGCGGGCGGTAGCCGACTTTGACGGCGGCGCGCGTGATTTCCTGCACGCTCTTGCGATCGGAGATCAACTGGCGAATTTCCTCGGTGATGATCACCAGCTCGTGGAAGGCGATTCGCCCCCGGAATCCCGTATCGCGACAGTGCGGGCAACCCCGGCCACGGTAGAAGGGCACCTCGGCGAGCCCCTCCTCCGTGAAATACTTGAGCAGAACCTCGCGCGGCGGGTAATAGGCTTCCTTGCATTTGTCGCAGATGCGCGCCGCCAGCCGCTGGGAGAGCACACCAATGATGGACGGCGCCACCATGTAGGGTTCCACGCCGATCTCCATCAGGCGCACAATCGCCTGCGGGGCGGTGTTGGTGTGCAGCGTGGCGAAGACAAGGTGTCCCGTGAGCGCGGCCTCCGTCGCGATTTTCGCCGTCTCCGTGTCGCGGATTTCCCCGACCATGATGACATCCGGATCCTGACGCAGGAAGGCGCGGAGCATCGTGGCGAAATTCAGGGTGATCTGGGGATTGATCTGGCTTTGCATCACCCCGGCTACCGGAATCTCGACCGGATCCTCGATCGTAGAGATGTTGATTCTCGGCGTATTGATCTCGTCGATGGCCGCGTAAAGGGTGGTGGTCTTGCCCGATCCCGTGGGGCCGGTGACAAAGATGATGCCATTGGGGTTTTTAATCAACCGGCGGAAGGGCTGCAGAATCCGCTGAGACATGAGCATGGTGTCAAGCGTCACCATCGAGGTCTTGGTGGCGGAGGACAGCACACGGACCACGGCCTTTTCCCCGTAAATGATCGGGGCGACCGACAGCCGGAAGTTCATCTTGGTCGTGCCCATGGGCACGGAGAAACGCCCGTCCTGCGGGAAGCGGGTTTCGGAGATGTTCAGGTCGCTGAGAATCTTCAGCCGGGAAACAACCGCCCGGTGCAGGTTTTTGGGAAACGCCAGGATGTCGCGCAGCGTGCCGTCGACCCGGAAGCGGATGCGCGAATGAATCTCCTGCGGCTCGATGTGGATGTCGGTCGCGCGTTCACGCAGCGCGAAATGAATGATCTCGTTGAGCACATGCCCGAGCGTCTCCGTTTTCGCCAGCTCCGAGATCCGCTCGATGGCCAGGTCGGGCTCGGCAAAGAGCGCGTTGTGTTCGAGCGCCGCAATGGAATCGGTGATTGATCGTTCCGTAGCGTAGATGATGGACATCGCATCATCGATCTCGCAGGGCAGGCAAAACACCGGGCTGATCGGATTCCCGGCAATTTGCTCCAGTCGGTGCACCAGCTTCGCATCCTCCGGCGTCGCCATCGCCACGGTAAGGACGCCGTCGATCAGGTAGAGGCCGATCGCCCGCGCCTTCCGCGCAATTTCCTGCGGAATCAGCTTCATGGCCTCGACGGTGATGCCCGAGGCGAGCACATCGACGTAAGCTATGCCGAGGTAGTCACCCCAAATGCGGCAGGCGTCCTCCTTCAGCAGTAGTTTCTGGTCGATGAGCACTTGCAGCAGATCCAGAGGATCTTCATGTTTTGCCGCCAGTGACTCCAGTTTCGCCCGCGAGACGAAACCAGGATAGGCCAGCACCAGCTCGCCGAATTCCTTATTTGCCCAGGTTGGCGTCACGGCGGGAACGGTGCTGCTTGAAGAGCAGGTTGATGGCGTCTTGGTCGAGTTTTTCCATCGCAAAGGTTGTGGACGTCCGGTCCCGTTTCACTTCCCGCAGCAAGTTGGGCAGGGAATAGCGGACATCGGCAAAGGGGGATTGGGAGTCCGGCTCGAAATCCGCTGAAGGGTCTTCGGGTGAGTCCATGACTAGCCAGCCTTGGTTTGTCTGGGGCTGAAACACTCGCTGATGATTTTTTCCAACTGGGCGGTCATTTCGTCGGGCGGATTGTCCTTGCGGAGATAACCCATCGCACCCAAGTGCAGGCATTCCTCCACCGTCAGGCGGTTGACCAGCGAGGTCAGCATGACCACGGAGCACTGCGGGTCAACTTGCTTGAGATTGCGCAGGGTTTGGATCCCATCGATGCGGGGCATGTTGACATCGAGCAGAACAAGTTTCGGTCTTTCCCGTTCGTAGACCTGCAACGCCTCAATGCCATTGGCCGCCTGGAGCACGACCGGATCGCCCAGGGACTGGATCATCAAGGTGACGAACTTGCGGATATGCGGCTCGTCATCGACAACAAGAACTTTGCCCGCGAAGTTCATGCATGAAGCGGGAAGGTGATGCGGAATTCGGCGCCGCCGCCCAGCAGGTTGACGGCGCTGATGGTGCCGGCGTGCGCCTGCATGATCTTGCGGCAGATGGCCAGGCCCAGGCCGGTGCTGGATTCGCCGCCCGTGGGTTTGGCCGATGTGCGGCTGAAATCCTTGAAGAGCTTTGCGCTTTCATTTTCCGGGATGCCGGGTCCCTGATCCCGGACCGCGATGGAGCAGTGATCCGGCGTCAATTCGGTAACGAAGGTGATGGTCGAGCCCGGGGGTGAAAACTTGATCGCATTGTCGAGCAGGTTGGTCAGCACCTGCCGGATCTTGGGCGGATCGAGCGCAATCGCCTGCGGCAGCGGGCCGGGCTGCCAGACAATGGAGGTGCCCTTTTCCGCCGCGGTGGCGTTGCTCAGCTTGACGGAGGCCGCGACCAGCTCTCCGAGCGACGTGGGGGCGATGGTGAGTTTCAACTCACCCGCCTCAAGGACGGAGACATCCAGCAGGTCGTTGACCAGATCGAGCATCGTCTGACTGGCGTCGTAGACGGTGTCCAGGAGGTCGCGCTGCTTCAGGGTGACCGCCCCGACCGTGCCGATCCGCAGCAGATTGGTGAGCGCCCGGATCGAGACGAGGGGATTGCGCAAGTCGTGCGCCGCCATGGCAAGAAGCCGGTTCTTTGCCTTGTCGTCAATGTGCAGTTGCGCAAGGCGAAGCCGGTTTTGCAGATGGACGCGGATGCGGGCCAGAATCTCCGGCTTGCGGAATGGGCGAGACAGAAAATCGACCCCGCCGGCCGCGAGACCTTCCACGACTTCCCGGGTGTCACCCAGGGAGGCAATGAATATTATCGGGGCCCCATCGCTGCCATGGCCATTGCGGAGGGCATGGCAGACTTCAAAAACATTCGGGCCGGGCAACCCTACATCCAGCAGGATCAGGTCAGGCTTATCCAGCGAGAGATGGTCCAGGGCGGCCGACCCGGAGCCAACGTCGTCAACCTGGTAACCTTCCGGTGAGAGGATCTCGCGCAGATGATGAACCTTGGCGCCATCAGCGGCGACAATCAGGATTTTACGACCTTTCAGCCCGAGACCGGGATGGTTGGTGTGGATGGTCATTCGTGGGCAATTTCTGTGCGCGTGGTGCAGCGAATTGTCTGCCGGGAAATCTCCTGCGGTTGATGATTTGTTTTCATTTGAGAGTGGATTCAGGTGTTCGGAAATCCCGGCATTCCACTCCATGGGGGTGGATACTAATGCCCCCACTGTAGCCGGATTGGCGGCGGGAGAACATGGGGCCTTACCCGCCTGAAACGGGCCGGGCATATTCGGTCCATTACCTGTACTGTTCGATCATACTCCGGCTGCAGCGCGAATGGCATGGGCTGATGACCTGCCGGAGGGAGCAGCTCATCAGCTTTGGGCGATGGGATTGGCTCTGCGGCACCGGGCCGGTTACGGATCGGTCCGGCTGGCATCCGGCGACTGGCTGTCTTTCTCGATTGCTGCGGCCAGCGCCGCCTCGGCTTCACCCTCCTCTTTTTTCCGGTTGCCGGAAATTTCCACGGCGATGGCGGCGGCCTGGCCGGCGGGCATGCTCTCCGCGCGGCGCTCGTATTCCCGCTCGGTGCGCTTGTCTTCGCGGCGCTGCTCCAAGTCCTCGGGCTGCATCGTTTCCCCCGGCAGCTCGACGCGCAGTTCCTCGACCAGCATCAGCACCGCGGCCGCGATGGGCAGCGCGAGGAGGGCACCGACAATCCCGGCCATGGTCGTCCCCACAATAAGCGAGAAAAACACCACCGAGGATGGCAGGCGCAGCGCCCGGCCATAGACGAGCGGCACCAGCACACGGCTCTCGAGTTCCTCATACGCCAGCATCAGCACGAACACGACGCCGGCGACGGCCGGCCCCTGTCCCGCCGCCGCCAGCACGGCCGGCCCCATGGTGAGAAAAATTCCGATGTAGGGCAGCAGGTCCATGACGCCGCCAAACACCGCGATCGCGAGCGCGGCCGGCACGCCGCAGGCCAGCAGGAGCACGAGGATGAAGCCGCCCATGAGAAGGCAGGTGAGCACCTGGCCGCGAATGTAGCCGCCGACGATCGTCCCGAGGTTGATGAGAATGCGCGAGAGCCGGATGTGATGCGAGCGGGGGATCACAGCAAACAGCGCGCCGCGCAGCTGGTCGCCGTCGATCATCATGTAGAAAGCCAGGAATACGGCCGCGATGCAGCCGGCCAGGAGCTCGAGCACCCGCGAGCTCATCGAGAACAGGGTCGATTGGGAGGATTTCAACAGTTCCGTGTAGCGGGCATTCCGGATATCGTTGGCCATGGCGGTGGTGAAACGCGACCGCTCAAGGTAGTCCGCAATCTTCTCCCGGATTTCCGGCTCTTGCTCGGCGACGGATTTGACCTGTTTAATCACTGTCGGAACCGTAAGGACGAAGAGCGTTACGGTGAGGGCCGCCCCAATGCCGAAGACGAGGCAAATGGCCCAAAACCGCCGCACTTTTCGCTGCGCCAGCCAGAGCACAAAGGGATTCAGCGCCCCGACCAGCATCAAGGCCGTCACCAGAACCAGCAGGGCCGGCAGGGCGTGCAGCACCAGCCAAACGACCCCCAGCAGGGCCAGGACGACGAGCAACGACTTCACCGAAAGCTCAATGTGCCTCCCCGGTGATTTGGCGGGGATCGGGGAGGGGGAAATCGTACCGGACGGGAAGGGAGGGGTGCTCATGGCGTTGCCGGCTTTGCGCCGCACGGCGCGACCGGGAATCCGGATGCGGAGGAGTTGTGGCCGGGAATTGACAGAAGCATCATCATTTGACCCCGCTGGCCCGCGTATGTCCCCGCCGCGCTCAAAAAGGGCGGCTGCGTTCCGCGGCTTCAGCCAGCGGCGAAAAATCACGTCCGCCGTTGCTCAGCGCGGTGACGCGGGTGAACTCGGCGCCGAGAAATACGATTTGCGCCACATAGTAGCTCCACAGCAGCAGCACGAGCAGCGAGCCGGCCGCCCCGTAGGCGGAGGTCAGGCTCGCGCGCCCCAGGTAAAGCCCGAGCAGGGATTTTCCCAGCGTGAACAACAGGGCGGTCACCGCCGCCCCGAGCCAGACATGCCGCATCCGCACGCGGGTGTCGGGAAGCAGGCGGAAGACCAGGGCGAAAAGCGAGGTCACGATGCCGAAGGAAATCAGGTTGTTCACGACTTGGAGCCCGAGCACCGGGAGGCCAAAACGCTGCGCGGTTTCAGCGCCCAGCCAGCTCAGCACGGCGCTGGCGATGAGCGACACGAGGAGGAGGAAGCCGGTGGCCATGACCGTGGCGAGGGAGAACAGGCGGCGTTGCAGGAAGTGCCACCAGCTGGTCGCAGGATGCGGCGGCACGCGCCAGATGGCATTGAGGGCATCCTGCAGATTGGTGAAGACCCCGAGCGTGCCGAATATCAGGGTCCCGACACCGAGCAGCGTGGCGAGCATGCCGGTGGTCGTGGCGGTGGGACTTTGCACGGTGGCCACCGCCGCGCTGGCTTGGGAGCCCGCCAGCCGCTCGATTTCCCCAATGACCTCCCGCCGCGCCTCGCCCTGGCCGAACACGGCTCCCGCCAGCGCCAGTGCCAGCACCAGGAGCGGGGCGATCGCCACGGTCGTGTAAAAGGCCAGCGCCGCCCCGAGCCGCGCGACATTGTCGGCCACGAACGCATGCGCCGTCTTCATCAAGATCAGGCCGGAGCGCCGGAGGATGCTGACCTGCTCCACTGCGGCCGCCAGCACACTCTCCCCCTTGGGTGCGGGCCGGCTCTTTGAATGGTGGGAGGGGAGCGTGGACATGGGGGCGGGCGTCAGCCTTTGCCGGCAAGGCAGACAAACTGGCATTGTTGAGGAGAAAACAGGATTCCCCATGCATGGAGTTGGGATCCCGGATTATCTTTCACTTTTTTCCCGGCGGTTCGTCCGGCTGGTTGGTCGCGACTCTCTTGCCATCAACGCTTTTCCCGCTGGGCAGGACATTATCGGCGCGCACCGAGCCCTCGACCGTCGGATTGAAGGCGCGAATGAAACCGTGCCGGAACAGATTGGTGATGGTGGCGAACAGGCCGAGCTTGGCGTCACCAAACTTGCCTTCAAAAGGAATGCGCGTGGCGACCTGATCGCGCGGCTTGTTCTTCACCAGCCACGCCAGGCCGGCGACAATGTGCTCCCAGATCTGCGAGCCGATCCCCTTGTCCTTGTCCTCGAGATTGTGGAAATCGAGGTCCTCGAAAAACGGCTTCACGTAGCCCTGAAACCCGCCATCGCGCCCCGCCATCTCGCCCACGAGGCGGAAGGTGCCCCGGCCCACGTCGACGTTCGCGTAGGCCCGGAGCGATTCGTTCAGGGCCGGCAGGTTCACCTGGTCCAGTTTCATGGAGAGATGGAAATGCGGCTCGTCCGCCAGCGGTTCCGCGGCGAGATAGAGATTCAGTTTTCCCGCGCCCAAGCTGTCGCCTTCAATGGTGATCTCCGCCGGAAACTCCCCGCTGTGCTGCTCGCCCGGGCGGTTGCGCAGTCCGGTGGCGGTCGCCCGCATGTGCGTGACAAACACGTTCACCTGGGGCTGCCGCGTGGTGTCGACGTAGCGCAGAAGGCCGTCGGTGATTTCCAGATGAGTGATGTCGATTGGGAAAATATCCTGGATCACATCCTGCCACCGGTGGTCCAGGTCGGTCTGGCTCTCCTCCTCGGTCGGCCCTTTCACGAAATTGAGCTGACCGTGGGCGATTTTGACGTTGCTGACGATTTTGCGATGCCACAACTCGCGCCAGGCAAGGGAAAAATCGATGTCCTTCGCGAGGAAAAACGGCTCCTGCACCCGGCTGTTCAGCCGGAGAATGCCGAAGCCGTGCAGAGTGTAGGCGCCGCGCCAGAGATGAATGTCGATATCGTTGACATAGCCGGTGTAGCCGGGGATCCGCTGCAGGCGCGTGTTGACCAGGTGCTTTACCACGGCGGGCAGTGCCAGCCGCGCCGCCAGCAGCAGCGCGGCCAGCACGATGACGGTGACAACCACACGCCGCGGCCAGGAACGAACACGCCGGAGAAGTTTCGAGTTTTGGACCGGCATGCTGGACGGACAATACGCCCCTTACGCTTCCGGTGCCATGGGGTGATAGCCTGCCGGCCGGGAACCGGAGTTCCCAATAGACCAGGCAGCAGCGGATCAACTGCGGTTGGCCGGGACGCGAGCGCCGCCGACTATCTCTTGACCGCCGGCTTTTGCAGCAGGGCGATTTCTTTTTGGGCCTTGTCCAGTTTATCCTGCAAATTATCCGCCCGGGTCCGGGCATCGGCCAGCTGCGCCTGGAGCTGGACCGTGTCGGCCTTGGCTTTCGCAAATTGGGCTTGCGCGACGGTGGTCTGGGCTTGGGCGACCTCCACTTCCCCCTGACGCTTGAGGGAGGACACCTTGGCTTCCTCCATCTGCGTTTGGAAACCAGTGGATATCACCCGGGCCTTGTCCAGCTGGGTCTGGACTTCAAGGGCACCGGCCGTGGTCTTGTCCAAGGTGGCCTTGAGCTGGGCTGATTCAGCCTTGGTCTCATCCATTCGCTTCTGCACCCTGGCCGTGTCGGCCTTGGCCTCATCCAATTGCGCCTTCATCACGAGCGCCCCGGCTTCCACCTGTTCGGCGCGATTTTTGTTTCCGGCGATGGTCTTGTCCCGGGCACCCACCTGGCTCCAGAATACAAGCGTGAGAATCGCCAGCACGGCGGTCAGCGCCCCGAACACGATGGTCAAAGGGGATGTTTTTGCCGGCCCTTGGGCCGGGACGCCCTTGCCCGGGGCACTGGAGTAGGGCGCCGCAGTCCTGGAGACACTGGCGGCCGGCGTGGCGACTGGTGCGGGTGCTGCAGTCTTTATCTGGCTGGTGCCAGGAGCAGCGGATTTCAGGGGATCGGAGACAGGAACATCAGGCATGGTGACCCATACTACGCCGTGCCCGAACCCGTTGGAATGGGGTGTTACCCGAAGGCTGCGGCCATTCGAAAGTCCGGGAATTCCTGCTCCGTGGTTCGCAGCTCGCTCTTGCGGAATCGGCGGAAATATTCAAATCTCCGCGCCGCCTCCCAACTGCCTCCGTTTTCACCCCATGAAGAAAATGCTGCTGTCCTTCTGCCTAGCCGGTTGCCTCGCCCTGGGCGCCGCCACCGCGCTCGCCCAAAAGGTTCCGCCCAAGATCATCAATCACCCCTTGCCGGGCTATCCCAAGGAGCTCACCAACACCGGACTGGACGGCGTGGTCGAGGTCGACGTGCTGATCAAGGCCGACGGCTCCGTCGGGAACCCGCAGCTGGGGATGGCCACGCACCGCGCCTTCGGCAAGGCCGCCATAGCGGTGATCTCGACCTGGCAGTTCCAGCCCGCCACGATTGACGGTGCAGCGGTCGACATGGAGGTCACCATTCCGTTTCATTTCGTGCCGCCCTTCGAGCAGGTGATCAACGCGATTGCCAAGCGCGTGGTGTTCGTCGATCTGCCCCAGCCGCCGGTCGGCGAGAAGGATTTTCCCGCCAGGAAACTGAAAGTGAACAAGCCCGCCAAGCCGGTGATTCCCCGCGCCCTCGCCGGCACCGACTTGGACGAGAAGGTCCGGGTGAAGTTTGTCATCGCGCCCGACGGCAGCACACTCAATCCGGTTGCACTCGATGCCAAGCACAAGGAACTGGAGGGGCCCGCGGTCTCGGCGGTGGCGTTGATGTCCTTTGCCCCATGCCTGGTGGATGGGAAGCCGGCTTATGTCGAGGCCACCGCCACGCTGCAGTTCACTTCGCCGCGCCGGGGCAGCGGCGGATTTGACGAGCCATTTGGCCCCCCGGGCAGCGGCGGGGGCAGGGGTGGCGGGGGAGGGAACGATAAGGGCGACTGAACGGCGGGCTTCGCCGTCCCAGCGGTTCCATCACCTTGAACGCCTCGCTGGAAAACTTTCTGCACCGTGTGCCGGTCATGGCCGGCCTCAATGATGAGGCCATCGGGTTTTTGTCCAATCTTGCCCGGGAGGAGCAATACACGGCCGGGATGTTGATCATCGGCGAGGGTGAGCCGGGCAACCGGATGTTTTTTCTGAGTAGCGGTCATGTCGTGGTGGTCAAGGGTCACGGCGGGCCGCAGGCGATCGAGCTGGCCCGGTTCGGGCCGGGCGAGTTTTTTGGCGAGATGAGCCTGGTGGAAAGCGTCGTCCGTTCCGCGAGCGTGGTCGCGGAGGACGCCGTGACGGCCTACACCCTGAAAGGTTTCGACTTTCACCGGCTCTACCAGCACCAGCCCAAGCAGTATGGCATCGTGATGCTCAACCTCGCCCGCGACCTCGCGCGCCGGCTCCGCGCGCTCGACGAGAGATTCTGGCACGTCTCGCACTGAGCTACCAGCAGGGCACACTGGTCAATGGGAATGCAGGCCCCTCTGCTGCCCCGAGCCCGCCCCATCCGGCTCTGCCAACTGTCGCTTCCCTGCGCTGACTCCGCCCCGCCGGCACGATCTAGTGGGCGCAACTCCGGTCAATCCATGCCCCGGAATGCGCAAAATATGCAACGTTAAGGTGCTTTAGATGTATATACTGGGGGCAGACGAAGCGCTGAAACCCAAACCCGCACAACTCCATTGAAAAAACCTACACTATGTCTGGCTATTCTTGTTATCATCTTGGGCGCGGTATTGCCGCTCCCCTGCCGGGCCGTGCCCAGCTTTGCCCGGCAGATGAACATGCAGTGCATCGCCTGCCATACGGAATTTCCGATGCTGAATGAATTTGGCCGCCAGTTCAAACTCGGCGGCTATACCCTGAGCACCGGGCCGCGTGATATCCCCGCGCTCGCCGTCATGCTGATGCCGTCCTACACGCACACGCAAGCCGACCAGTCCGGGGGCGCCGCACCGGGTTTCAAGGCGAACAACAATTTGGCGCTGTCCCAGGCGAGCCTCTTCTATGCCGGCCGGTTGATCAGCTCCTCCGCCGGGAGCGACGATTTCGCCAGCAAGCTCGGCATTTTCCTGCAGGTCACCTACGACGGCATCGGCAAGGCCTGGTCCTGGGACAACACCGAGCTGCGTTATGCCGACAGCAAGACCATGGGCGGAAAGAACGTCACCTACGGCTTATACCTGAATAACAACCCGACGATGCAGGATCCCTGGAACACCACCCCGGCTTGGGGCTATCCCTTTACGGGCTCACCGCTCGCGCCGGCCCCGGCAGCCGGCACGTTGATCGACGGCGCCGTGGCCCAGCAGGTGGGAGGCGCCGGTGGCTATGTGATGATCGCCAATTCCCTTTACCTGGATGTTGCTGGCTACCGCACCCTCGGCCGGCACACCCAAAAGGTCCTGGGGGTGGACCCGGAGGGCGAAACCCAAATCACCCGGCTGGCGCCCTACTGGCGCGTCGCCGTGGTCCGGCCGGTCGGGACGGGCATGTGGGAAATCGGCGCCTTCGGTCTGGCGGCGGACACCTATCCCGAACGCGACTCCAGCGCCGGGCTCGACCGGCTGGTGGATGTCGGCCTCGACTCGCAATACCAGATGTCCTTCGGCCAGTCCGACTTCACGGGCATGATCTCCTTGGTCCACGAGCATCAGTCATGGCACGCCAGCCAGCTGCTCGGCCACACCAGCAATCAGGCGGACCGGCTGGATGATTTCAAGACGACTGCCAGCTATCTTTACGACAAGACCTGGGGTTTGACCGCGCAGTATTTCAAAAAATCGGGCGGGAGCGATGCGCTGCTTTATGCCGACAGTGCGAATGGTTCGCCGCGGAGCGACGGGTTTGTCCTGCAGGCCAACTATCTGCCGTTCAACAAGGGCGGCGGGCCGGACTTCTGGTCCCGCAGCAACGTCAAGTTTTCCCTGCAATACACCCTCTACAACCGTTTCAACGGGGCGAAGCTGAACTATGACGGTGCCGGTGCCAACGCCCGGGACAACAACACGCTCTACCTTGAGGCGTGGATTGTATTCTGATCGCCGGTCATGAGTGTTCACGCGCAACGCGCGATGGCGCTTTGCTGACACCTTCGGAAAATTACTTTATGAAAATCAAAGATCTTTCGCGCTTGCTCGCCCTCGCCTTCATCATCGCGGCCCGACTGTGGGCGGCGGATCCTGTCCAGGAGGTCGCTCTCAACGCAAACGACCAGATGAAATTCAATTTCGCGCAGTTCGAGGCCCGGCCGGGCCAAACGATTCACGTGACGCTCAACAATATCGGCACCATGCCCAAGGCCGTCATGGGCCATAATTGGATCCTGTTGAAGGCCGGGAAGGATCCCATCGCCTATGCCAACGCGGCCATCTCCGCCGCCGGTGAAAACTATCAGCCGAAGGCCCTGGCCGGCCAGGT
The DNA here is from genome assembly GCA_043738215.1 of Lacunisphaera sp. GTDB lineage: Bacteria > Verrucomicrobiota > Verrucomicrobiia > Opitutales > Opitutaceae > Lacunisphaera. Next base: position 12,829 of record JAYUGX010000112.1, on the reverse strand, counting down.
GATCGCGTCCATTCCACTCCTGGGTCCGAGACAGAACGGTGAGACCACCTTTGTGGTGCCAGCCGCACCGGGCACGTATTATTACCTGTGCTCCTTCCCCGCGCATTGCCAGGCCGGGATGCGCGGCAAGCTGGTCGTCAGGTAGGATTACCGCCAGCGATATCCGGCGCCGAGCAGGAACACGTCGGAGTCGCGGTTGTAATTCGTCATCACTCTGTCCCAGACCACGCGGATGAGCCAGTTATCGGAGAGATGCACGGCGAAGGTTGGCGAAATCAACGGGGCCAACGCCGGGGTGTTGATCGACACGCCCACGGGGAGCTGTCGGCTCGCGCCGGGGTGCTTGTTGTCGATGTAAACATAAACGCCAATACCGATGCCGACGCTGATGCGGGACTTGAGGAAGGTGTTCACCGGTCAGACCTGCAACCCGAGGCCGCTGCGCCGGGTGACCTTTGGGTCGCCTTCGTAGATGTAGGATACGGTGCCGTCGAGATGGCGCGCAAATCCGCGCCGATACTCCGCGGCAAAGGCCACGCTGTGTTCGCTGTAGAAGGTGTTCACGACGCTCCGGCCGCCATAGACCGATAGTTGGTTGTCGGTGATGAAAGCGGCGTCCGCCGGTGTCGCGCCCAGTTTTCCCGGCGTGGGGTGTTTGTCCCGGCCGAACCAGAAGCCAGCACCGAGCAGCAGGGTGTTGGAGTGAAAGTCATCGTGCGGATTGATCCGGTTGATGAGCAAACGCGCAAACCAGCGGGCCCTGAAATAGGCGGTGGCCGAGAAGCTGTATATTGGCGCGGTGCCGTGCACGTCGACGGTGTCGCCGTTGCCCAGCGGTTCGGTGTCGAAATAATAATAGCCGCCAAACCCCGCGGACAAGGTGTAGTGGCCATGGTCCAGGGGGAGGTCCAGCCAGAGCTCTGCGGCCGTGCCATCGCGGTGATGGCCGATGATATGACCCTCGTTGATCCAGCCCACCGAGGCGCTCAGGTTTGCGTAGACATGCTGGCAGTAATCGAGATCCCAGGAATAGCTCGCCGACCGCAGGTTCGACAGGCCGGCGCCGCCGGCCATGAATGACAACTCCTGCGCCCGGAGCCGGACGGCACCAAGAATCGCAATCAGACAGAAGAGCAGACGAAGCGACACTAGGGTGCCGGACGCGCGGGAGGGCGCAAAGGGAGGTGTGGTCATCCGCTTAGGATTTCCCGGCGGGCCTCAAGGTTCCCGGGGAAAATGCGATTGATGTGTTTGCCCGCCACCGGCGGGATTTTTTTTCCGCTGCAGGCAGGCAGGGGAAAGTTGTAACGCCGGACACCTTGTTACCCCCGATTGGATTTGTGACCTCGCGTTCCAGTCAGCCGTGCCGCACTTTCCTGTCGTCCCATGGCTTATTATCCGTCGGCGCGCCTGTCGTATTTCGTGAGCACCCTGGTTGTGGCGCTCATGCTCGGTGGCTGCGCGAGCGGACCACGAGGTGTGCCGGCCTCAGAGGGCATTGCCAATTTCGGCCGGGTGAGCGGCACACTTTTGCGCGGGGCGCAACCTGACGAACGCGGGATCGAAAACCTGCAGCGGCTCGGCGTGGCCACGATCATCAACCTGCGCATGCCGTACGATGCCTGGCCGGGCGAAGCGGCGGCCGCGCGCCGATATGGAATTGGCTATATAAACGTCCCCCTGCGCGGTTTGAGCGCACCGACTGATGCCGAGGTTGCGCAAGTGCTGTCGCTTATTGCCGCATCGCCCCCGCCGGTATTCGTCCATTGCGAGCACGGCGCGGATCGCACCGGCACCATCGTGGCGTGCTACCGGATGCGGCATGATGGCTGGACGGTCGAACAAGCCCTCGCGGAAACACGGCATTACGGCATGTCCGCATGGCAGTTTGGGATGAAGCGCTACGTGCGTAATTATTCGCCGCGATTGCCCGCCGCGAACTGAAGCGAAACCACACGGCTGCGGGCTTGCGGTCGGAAGACATTCGCCTCACGACTTTCGCCGTCATGAAATTGCCGCCGGCCTTGCCTTCTACCCTAGCCGGCCAGTGTCTGTCCGGGCGGAAAGTTCTGCTGATGCTGGGCCTGATTTCGTTGATTTTTCCCACCGTCAACGAAGCCGCGTTTTTCCTGCGAGGGGAAGGGCAGTTCCTCATCCTGCAAAAGGAAGTCAGCTACCGGCGTGATTTGGCTCCGACGGCGAACATTGAACAGGTCATGGCCGACAATGGCGGCTGGGTGGCGCAGAGCGAAAAGCTTTTCCCGCTGACTTTGGACCCCATCGACCTCTGGGTCAGATTCGACCTGCCCGAGGTGCAGAAGCCGCAGGCCGTCCTGCTCGATTCCAGCCCGTGGGAAACGGTGGACTATTACTTTGTCCGCGATGGTCGGCTCGTGGATCACCAGCGAACCGGCACACTCGTGCCCATGTCAGAGCGAAACACCCGGATCAGCATGACCGCGGATTCCCAGCACGCGGGCTTCGTCGCCCTTGATTTGCTGCCACAGACCCGGCTCACGGTATTCGCCCGGGTGATGAGCACCCAGCGTTTTTTGCCGATCCGCTGGTTGAAATTTTACCTGTGGGACACCGGGCAGGTGCTGGCCGGTGAGAGGCGCGACCGGCTTTTTCAGGGCGTCTTTCTCGGGATCATGCTGGTTCTGGTGGCATATAACCTTGGGATGTTTTTCGTCGTTCGGGAGTCCAGTTACCTGTATTACGTGATCACTCTGGCCAGCGGGGTTATCGTCTGGGGGGCGGTTTTTGGCCTGACCAGCGAGTTGCTGTGGAGCGGCCGGCCGGCCTGGGACTTCTTCGTCCCGTGGATAAACATCCAAGTCTCCAGCTGGGCGGGTTGCCAGTTTCTGCGCACCTACCTTGTCACGCGCCAGCACTTTCTCCGGGTTGATACGATGCTCAAGTGGGTCGCGTATACCAGCCTGCTCCTGATTCCGATCTTTCTTCTGTTGACGGGCAGGTCGGTATTGCAAGTTTGGGAAATGTCAGCCGGCTGGATCGTCGCAGTAGTCGGAATAATCATGGCGGTGACGATATTTGCGTATGTCCGCCGGCACCCGCTGGCCCGCTTTCTACTGCTGGCGGTATCGATATCGGGGACCGGTGCCTTGGTTACCTCGGCTGTCGTGGTTGGTCTGCTTCCCGTCACCGATCTCACCCTGCATGCGGGCCAGATCGGCAACGCCCTCAGCGGGATCATCCTGTCCATGGGCCTCGGATTCCGGTTGCAGCAATTACGAACGGAAGTCGCCGGCCGGCAGCTCACCGAGGCCCGTTTGCAAAGCACTCACGAACGGGAAAAACGCGAGCTGGTCGAGGAACACAGCCGCGGACTGGAAACCAAGGTGCGGGAGCGCACCAGCGAACTGGCCAGTGCCCAGGAGAAATCCGACACCCTGCTGGCCAACATTCTGCCCCGGGCCATCATCGAGGAACTGAAGGCCAAGGGCGTGACCGAGCCCCGGCGGCACGAGGAGGCCTCCATCCTCTTCACGGACTTTTCCGGTTTCACGCAGGCCGTGGCGACGATGCCCCCGAAACGCCTCGTGCAGGAGCTGGATGAAATTTTCCGCGGCTTTGATGACATTGTTGCCGCGCACGGGCTCGAGAAGATCAAGACGATCGGGGATGCCTACATGACGGCGGCGGGTCTGCCCGTCGCTGCGGCCGATCATGCGGTCCGATGCGTGCGCGCCGGGCTGGCGCTGGTCGGGTTCATCGAGGCGCGCAACCGGACGGCCGCGATGAAATGGGGCCTGCGCGTCGGCGTCCATTCGGGTGCCGTGGTGGCGGGCGTCGTGGGCAAGCACAAGTATGCCTACGATGTGTGGGGCGACACGGTGAACATCGCCAGCCGGCTGGAAAGCGCCTCCGAGGTGAACCGCGTGAACATCTCGGCCTACACGTACGAACTGGTGCGGGAGCACTTCGCCTGCGAATACCGCGGCAAACTCGCCGCGAAGGGCAAGGGTGACATCGACATGTATTACGTGCTGGGCGATAACGCCGGCCCTGACCGCCAGGCTCACAGAGGGTAACCTGCAGCGTATGAATCCTCTCGTCGCTGGTTCGCTCGCGCTCGCAGCTCTGCCCGTTATTCTTGTGCTGTTGAGGAATCGGCCGCGGCTCTTGTGCGGCGTGGCGCTGGCGGGCTGCGCGCTGCCGTTTTTTCTGCCCACGTCCGCGCCGCTTTTGCGCTCCTTCACCATGGCCGTCACCTGCTTTCTGCTGATCAAGGGGCTGCAGTTCGAGGCGGGCCATGTCAGGCCTCGTGGGAGGACTGACTTCCTGCTGTTCATCTTTACCTTCGCCGTCGTGCGCTGGGAGACCCCCCGCCGACCCGATCCGCGCCGCGCCGCTCGCAGGCTCCTCACGGGCCTGGTCCTGCTCGGACTCGCTTGGCTGGTCAGAGATCTTGTGCTCCGGCTCGACGTGCGCAACCCGGTCCAGTTGTTCACCTCCCCACTCGGACTTTATTTGGTGGTGGCTGGCTTTTGCAACTTGGCGGTCGTAAAGCTCAGCCTCCGCGGACTCGACTACGACGATGTCTTCCACAACCCGTTTGGGTCGTTGACCCCGGCTGAGTTCTGGGGCCGCCGCTGGAATTCCTATGTCGGTCATCTGCTGCACCGGTATGTTTTCCTGCCTGCGGGCGGGCGGCGCCGCCCCGTGCGCGGCCTGCTGGCCGCCTTTGGGGCGAGTGCCGTGCTGCACGAAGTGATATTCGATATCGGCACACGGAAATTCAACGGCGGCATGCTGGTTTACTTCATGATCCAAGGCGGCCTGGTCGCGGTGACATCCCGATCGCGGTTCTATCGCCGGCTCGCCCGGGAAGTCCCGGTGCTGGCTTGGATTTTGACGACCGTCCTGATGCTGGCCACGGGTATCCTGTTCGTTCGCGGCATGGATGGCGTCGACCCGTCATACGCCTGGCGCCGGGTGTTTCCGCCAAAGTAGATGCCGGGTGATCGGGCACCCCTCAACGTGACCTCTGCGGGCGCAAGCTCGCTGAAGCTGACCAAAGCTTGCGGTCGGCATGCATTCACGTCACGAATCACGCCCCATGAGATCGCCGACGGATTTCCGTTTCCATCTGTTCGGCGTGCGAGTGCCTGATGAGAGAGTCCTCGTGCTGCTGGGATTGCTCCTCCCGTTATTTTCATCCGTCGGCAAGGTCGCGTTTTCCTCCGCTTGGAAGGGCAGCTTCTCATCCTGCAAGAGGAAGTCAGCTGCCGGCGCGATCTGGCGCCGGCGGCGAACCTAAAGTGACGATCCAACCATGAACAATGACCCGGCTCGGATGAATCCCTTCTCGCTGCACTTTGCAGACGCGGCGCTGGAACGGGCCTTCCGCGAGGAGCGGGCGCGCAAGATGGTCAAGCCGGTCCGCGTAACCACTCTGTTAGTGATCGTCGTGGCGCTGCCTTTCTGGGTGCTGCTGCCACAGATCTTGCCCGCAGTCCCCGATGCTCGCTCGCGATTCGCGGTGCCGATGCTGCTCCTTCTGGCCAGCATGCTTTGGCTTTACGTGCGCAGCCATTTTGCGTCGTTCCTGCGCCGACAGCAGTTCATTCTGGCCGGGGGATGTGTGGGTGTATCGGCCGGGGGCGCTGCTTTCTGTTCGCTGCTACCGCGCGCATCGCTCGATACGCTGGGTGTGGGCATTCTTCTCATCCACACGCTCAACATTTACAGCATCTTTCGATTGCGTTTTCCCATGGCGTGCATTGCCGGTTGGAGCACCGCGATGATTTACCTGGGTTACTTCGGCTACACGGGTGCACTGGCTTGGCCGGATCTGGGAAAACACGCGGGCGCCTTGCTGGTCGCCAATATTTTCGGAATGATTGCCGGCTACCAATTCGACCAGGGGGTGCGGCGGGAATTCCTCGCCATGCGCCTGCTCGGGCAGGAGCGCGAGCGATCCGAGCGACTGCTGCTCAACGTGCTGCCGGCTTCCATCGCCGAGCGGCTGAAGAATTCCTCGGATTCGATCGCCGACCATAATGCGGAGGTGACCGTGCTGTTTGCCGACATCGTCGGCTTCACCTCCCTGTCGGCAAAGAAGTCGCCGCAGGACCTGGTGCGCCTGCTCGACCTGATCTTCTCTGAGTTCGACGCGTTGGCGGAAAAGCACGGCCTGGAGAAAATCAAGACGATCGGCGACGCCTACATGGCTGTGGCGGGTCTGCCCGCGCCGCGCGCCAATCACGCGATCGCCGCCGCGAATATGGCGAAAGACATGCTGGCCGCCGTTGCGCGCATCGCCGCAGAAACCGGCGAACCGCTGGCGCTGCGCATCGGGCTCAACTCCGGCCCGGTGGTGGCAGGCGTGATCGGGCGCAAAAAGTTCATCTACGACCTGTGGGGCGACACCGTGAACACCGCGAGCCGGATGGAGTCGCACGGGGTGCCGGGCGAGGTTCAATTGAGCGAGGCGACCGCGGTCCTCCTAAGGCCGGCATTTGCGCTCAATGCACGAGGTGCGATCCAAGTCGATGGCAAGGGTGAGATGCGCACTTTTCTGCTGGGCGAACAAACCGACAGCGCCCTTACCGGCCGGCTTGGCGACTGACCACTTGTGCCGACGGCAGGCAGAATCAAAACATGAATATCACACGCGCCAATGCCGCCGCCACGAAACGCGGGCCGGCGGACTATTTCACCGGGACCGTCTGGCTGGACGAGATCACTCCGGCGCCTTATGCTTCGGACGTGCGGGTGCTAGTGGTCACGTTCGAGCCCAGCGCGCGGACCGCGTGGCACGCCCATCCGCACGGTCAGTTGCTTCGCATCCTGTCCGGCGTCGGGCGGGTGCGGAAAGCCGGCGAGGCGGTGATGGAAGTGCTGCCGGGGGCCGTGATCTGGTTCGAACCCGGCGAACGCCACTGGCACGGCGCGGCGCCCAACTGCGCGATGTCTCATCTGGCCGTGCAACGGGCCGACGAGGCCGGACGAACCGCGATGTGGCAGGAGCATGTGACCGATTGCGACTATACCATTAAAATTGTTTCGGCCTGACCTCTTGGAATGACTCTTTGGTTCCGCTCGCAGTTAATTGATTTGATGAATTGGTGGGGGAGGGTAGGCAGGAGCACCCCGTGAAAATATTCCCCACCCTCGCGCTGGCTTGTGTGCTGGCAGTTTCCACGTTCGCGGCCGACGCCGTCACCAAGGTAGCGCCGCCTTCAGACAATAAAGGCGCACCGGTGACTCCGACGCTGTCGATGGCTGACGCCGCAGTGACTGCGCCGTTCGTCATGAAGGACGGCGCCATTTCCCAGCAGAACCAGACTGAGGTCTCGGGAGGAGGGAAGGCGGTCTTCACCTTTATGGTCGCCCAAGCCGGGAACTATGTAATTCACGCGATGGTGAATGCACCCGACGAGGATTCTAATTCGTTTTTCCTGAACATCGACGCCCAGCCGGAAGACCCGCTGATGATCTGGGACATGGACGTGACGAAGGGATTTGAGGAGCGGATCGTCAGCTGGCGCGGGAGCGGGGACTCCGGCAGCGATGAATTTGTGCCGAAGGTTTTCAAACTCACCGCGGGCGAGCACAAGCTCATCATCGTGGGCCGGGAGCCGTCCTTTCTGAAGAGCGTCTCCATCCGCCTGGCAAAATAGTCAGCGCCCTGCTTTGGCATTGCGACGGCCGGCCCGGCATTCTCGCAGCCATGAAATTGCGTATCTTGGGATTGGCCACAGTCCTGGCGGTGGGTGCGGTGAGCGGGATGAGGGCGGCCGAGCCGGATCTCACTGAGATCAAGACGCAGATCGCCAAAAACCATGACCACGCGGTGGTACGGTTGCAGGAATGGATCCGCTGGCCGGCGATTGCCGCGGAGAATCGCGGTTTCCCCGAGGGCGCGGACCACCTGATCGCACTGACCTGGGGCCGCGGACCGACACGGGACACGACTCCTCCAACAAGGCGAAGATCGACAGCCCGGTGTGGCGGTTGGTGCAGGCGCTCACCACGCTGGTATCGCCCGATGGCAACACGCCAATGAGCGACGGCTTCATGGACAAGGTCCGGCCTTTGAACCCCATGGAGAAAGCGCAGATCGCCACCGCGGCCAAGCGGCGCAGCGCTGTCGCATGTCGAATATCTCTACGAACTGGCGAAGTAGGGGACCGGGGGCGGAATATCCCACGGCCCGCTGGGTGGGCCAGGAAGCACGGGCGACAGGGCAACACCCCATAGCACCGCGCCATGCGATGCTGTATCCATGTCCCGGGATTGTTAGGTAACAACCCAAACAACCACCATACTCATGAAGAAATATATCCTCCTCTGCCTCGCCACCGCCATTGTTTCACTTTCCGGCTGCACGGCCCCCGCCAAAACCAGCAGCACGACCACTACCTCGTCCGAGACCACGCGGCCCGGCCCGACCACGACAACCACCACCGAGACGACCCGAACCAAGTAAGGTCGGGCTCTTGGGGTTTTGGGCTGCGGCAGTCACGACCATCCGGCAACATCCGGATGGCTCGGCCTTGGGATTGACTAATCCCCGGGATATTTTTCGCTAGCGGCATGGCTGACACAACTGCCCAAACGACCAGGACCCCCTGGCACCTTTGGGTGGTGGGCATTATCTCCCTGCTCTGGAATTCAGTCGGAGCCATGGATTTCACCATGACGCAGATGAAGAGTGAGGCCTGGCTGAAGGCCTTCACGCCGGAACAGCTGGCCTATATCCAAGGCTTTCCTCTCTGGGCGGTGTTTGTCTGGGGACTCGGCACGTGGGGCGGCTTGCTCGGCTCATTGGTGCTGTTGTTCCGCCGGTGTGTCGCAGTTCAACTCTTTGGCGCATCGCTTGTCGGCATCGTCGGCACCAACGTTTACACCTATCTCCTGTCCGACTGGCTGAAGGTTATGCACGGCGGGATCGGGGCGGTGACCTTCAGCGCGGTCATTTTCGTGATCGGGGTGCTGCTTCTCATCTACACCCGGGCCATGCGCCGGCGGGGCGTGCTGCGCTGATCTCTGCCGAGATACTCGGCGTGCCCCTGGTTCGGCCGGTTATTTTCTCACCGCGAAGAAAAAAGCGGACCACAGGCTGTGGTTTTCCGTCAGGCCGCCGAGGCTGGCGCCATTGTCGGCGAAGATCAGCTTGTAGCGGTCGAGCCCAATGACGGACGAGGGGTCGTCCTTCCGGAAGCCTTCGAGCAGCACGAGCCGGGTCTTGAAATCATAGGTGCCCCGGATAAACTCGGTCCCGGTGAGGTCGAGTTTGGATTGCTCCTCCTGCCGGGGGGATTTTTTCATGGTCCAGACAATCCGCCCCGACAACGTGCCGTCGTCCTTGGCGGTCAGCGTGACCAGCCCGGTGAAGTAATAGCCGCTGGTGCTGGTCCATTTGCATTGCCATTCCCCGGAGGGATCGACGGCTTTCTGTTCGGCTGCCTGCGCCTGTAGCAACGGGGAGGAGAAGCCGCTGATCAGCAAAAATGCCGCGAGGAACCGGAGGGAAAGGAGGAATGGTTTCATGCCATGTGATTAGACAGTCATGACCGGCGGGTCGAGGTGGATATCGCGACACCGACGGCAAGATTCCTGTTTACCGGGCGCCGCAGACTGTGATGCTGGGCGGATGAAAAAGATACTCCTGCTTGGCCTTGGGTTCCTTGCGGTGTGCTACGTCGTCGCTTGGGCTCTGGCGGCACCGGCGGAGAAGTTGAAAGCCGGTGATGCGATTCCGGCCGTCAAGCTGACCGACATCCACGGCACGGCGGTCACCATCCCCAATCCCAAGACGAAATGGGTGCATCTGCAGTTCCGGCGATTTGCGGGCTGCCCGATTTGCAATCTGCACGTCCAGGAATTCGTCCGCCGCAACTCCGAACTCACGGCGGCGGGAATCCAGGAGGTGGTGGTCTATCATTCGCCCCAGGCCTCGCTCCTGCCGTATCAGGGGAAGTACCCCTTTGCCGTGGTCGCCGATCCGGAGAAGAAGCTATACGGACAGTATGGCGTCGGCACTTCGCTCTATGCGCTTCTGGATATCAGGGCGTGGCCGGCGATTTTCAAGGGCGCTTCCGCCGCCGACAAGCCCACCGGCGATCCGGAGGGCGGCCCGCTCGGCCGGCCCGCCGATTTCCTCATCTCGTCCGACGGGAAGATCGTGGCAAGCCACTACGGGCGTCACGCCTACGACCAGTGGTCGGTGGACGAACTGCTGCAGAAGGTGAAATAATACGTCCCGCCGCGGCGCGCCCATCGCGCCTAAGTGGATTAAGCTTAATTACGATTTCAGCATAGGCGTCATTGAGCCATTTTACTGTATCGCGGTGAAGCTCGCGACATACATCGACAAGAGGCACCCACTTGTGTGGCTCAGCTTTGTAGATAGCCGCCGACGTCGACCGGCTTCCCTTCGGCCTTCGCGCAAGGCTTCGGCCAGACAAGTGCACGGCTAGAGTGTGCCCAAGATGTCATTGAATGTTTTGCTGGGCCGCAGAGCTTCCGATGCTTTCGCATCATTAGGGTGATAGTATCCGCCCACATCCACTGGTTTTCCCTGAACACTGAGCAACTCTTGCACGATCTGCTTTTCGGAGGCGGTGAGCTTCTCGGCGATGGGTTTGAAGGCGGCGGCGAGTTGCTTGTCCTCGGTCTGGGCGGCGAGGGCCTGGGCCCAGTAGAGCGCGAGGTAGAAGTGCGAGCCGCGGACGTCGATCGTGCCGAGCTTGCGACCGGGGGAGCGATCATACTCCAGGAACTTGCCGTTGGCCTGGTCGAGCGTATCGGCCAGCACCTTGGCCTGCTTGTTGCCGGTGGTCTCGCTGAGATGCTCGAACGAGGCGGCGAGGGCGAAGAACTCGCCGAGCGAGTCCCAGCGGAGATAATTCTCCTGCAGGAACTGCTCGACGTGCTTGGGCGCGGAGCCGCCGGCACCGGTCTCGAACAGTCCACCGCCGTTCATAAGCGGAACAATGGAAAGCATCTTGGCGCTGGTGCCGACCTCGAGGATGGGGAAGAGGTCGGTGAGGTAGTCGCGGAGGACATTGCCGGTGACGGATATCGTGTCCTGACCGGCCTTGAGGCGCTCGAGCGTGGCGGTGCAGGCGGCGGCGGGGGCCATGATCTTGATGTCGAGGCCGGCGGTGTCGTGCTGCGCGAGATAGGTCTTCACCTTCGCGATGATCGCGGTGTCGTGCGCGCGCTTCTCATCGAGCCAGAAGATGGCAGGCGTGTTGCTGAGACGGGCGCGCTTGCCGGCGAGCTGCACCCAGTTCTGCACGGCGGCGTCCTTGGTCTGGCAGGCTCTCCACACGTCTCCTGTCGACACTTCGTGCGACAGGAGGACGTGAGGGGCAAGGTCTGAGGCGGGAGGCGGGAGGCCGGAATCAGAAAGGGTGACGACACGGATGACTCCTTTGCCCGGCGCGACGAAGGTTTTATTATGAGAACCATACTCTTCCGCGGCCTGGGCCATGAGGCCGACGTTGGGGACGGTGCCCATTGTCTTCGGGTCGAAGGCGCCGTGCTTTTTGCAGAAATCAATCGTGGCCTGGTAAATGCCAGCGTAGCAGCTGTCGGGAATGACGGCGAGGGTGTCCTGCGCCTTGCCGGCGGCGTTCCACATCTGCCCGGAAGTGCGGATCATGGCGGGCATGGAGGCGTCCACGATAACGTCGCTCGGGACGTGGAGATTGGTGATGCCTTTGTCGGAATTCACCATGGCAACCGCGGGGCCGCTGGCGTAAATGGCGGCGATATCGGCCTCGATGGCGGCCTTCTCGGCGGCGGGGAGGGTTTGGATCTTGGCGACGAGGTCACCGAAGCCGTTGTTCAGGTCAACGCCTAGCTTCACGAAGGTGGCACCGTGCTTCGCAAAGAGGTTTTTGAAGTAAACGCGGACGGCGAGGCCGAACATGATGGGGTCGGAGACCTTCATCATCGTCGCCTTGAGATGGAGCGAGAAGAGGACGCCGTCCTTCCGGGCCTTCGCGATCTGCTGGGCGAAGAACGCGCCGAGGGCGTTCCGGTTCATGAACGTGGCGTCGAGGATCTCGCCGGCCTTGAGCGTGGTCTTTTCCTTGAGGACGATGGTCTGCGCCGCCTTGGCGATGGCCTCGGGCGATGCGCCGGCGGGAGCCGGGGCCGGAACGAATTCAATGCGCACAGTGGTGGGCTTATCGATCGTGATAGACAGTTCGTTGCTGCGAAAATCGTCCTTGGCCATGGTGCCGACGGTGGTCTTCGAGTCGGCAGACCAGGCGCCCATGGAGTGGGGGTGCTTCTTGGCGTATTCCTTGACGGCCTTAGGCGCGCGGCGGTCGGAGTTACCCTCGCGGAGGACGGGGTTGACAGCGGAGCCCATGACCTTCCCGTAGCGCGCCTTGGCGTCCTTCTCAGCATCGGTCTTGGGGACCTCGGGGAAATCAGGGAGCGGAAAGCCTTTCTTCTGCAGCTCGGCGATGGCGGCCTTCAACTGCGGGACCGAGGCGCTGATGTTGGGCAGCTTGATGATGTTCGCCTCGGGCTTGGTGGCCAGGGCGCCGAGTTCGGCGAGATGGTCGGGCACGCGCTGGGCGGGGGGCAGGAGGTCGGAGAACGCGGCGAGGATGCGGTGGGCGAGGGAGATGTCGCGGGTCTCGACCGCGATGCCCGAGTGCTTGGTGAAAGCCTGGATGACCGGCAGGAGGGAATAGGTGGCGAGCGCGGGGGCCTCGTCGGTTCGCGTATAAATTATCGTGGGCATTGAGAAAATCGCAGGTCTAGCCTTATTTCAGTATGTTTCGTCTTGGTGCACCGTTGTGGCCTGCTGGCCGCCCGGTGTTTGTCCTCAGTT
>JAYUGX010000111.1:0-21817 GCA_043738215.1 Lacunisphaera sp. | reverse complement strand
GAATCCAGAATCCGGAAGCCAGAAGTAAAAGGCACCAGCCGTCTGTTTGTGGATGCCGGAATCCTGCATCATTTTCCGGATTCCAGCCACATTCCCTGGTAGGGATGGTAATTGAGCAGGTTGGGGTAGTAGCCCTGCAGGGCGGGACTCACGAGATGGGGCGATGAGTCGTGAAACAGCGGGATGATGGGCAGTTCGCGCAGCAGAAGGGATTCGATTTCCAGATAGAGTGCGTGGCGCCGGACCGGATCGCGTTCATTCAGTGATTCATGGATGAGCCGGTCGTAGGCGGGATTGGCCCAGCCGGTGTCGTTCTGCCCGCCGTCGGAAACAAGGACGCTGAGAAAGGCGTGGGCATCGAGGTAATCGCCGACCCAGCCGGCGCGGGCGAGCTGGTAGAGTTTGCGCACCCGTTCGTCGTAGAAAACGCGGCCCTCCTTGTTGGCGAGGTTGAGCCGGACGCCCAGATTCTGCCGCCACATCTGCTGGATGACCTCGGCGACGGCCTGGTGCCGGCTGTTGGTGGGGAAAGTGATGTCCACGGCAGGGAAGCCCTGTCCGTCCGGGTAGCCGGCTGCGGCGAGCAACCGGCGCGCTTCCCCCGGGTCGAAGCGCAGCCGTTCCGCGCCCTCATAGGTATAGCCATCCACGCCGGGCGGCACGAAACCCAGGGTGGGGCGCTGCCCGGGATCGGACTGGCTGGCGACGAGTCGCGTGCGGTCGAGGGCGAGCGACAAGGCCCGGCGGACCCGCGCGTCGTTGAACGGCGGCCGGGTCGTGTCGAAACTGTAGTAATAAGTGGAGAAGAACGGCGCGGACCGGAGCAGCGACGGCTCGTTGTCGTGGTAGGACTTCAGCTTGGCCGCGGGCACATACTCCGTGAGGTGCAGCTGGCCGGAGCGGAACGCGCGCTCCTCGGTGTCCACGTTTTCCATCAGGTGAAAATGGATTTCGCTCAGCCGCACGCGGGCCGCGTCCCAATACAGCGGGTTTTTCTCCACGATGATTTCCTGCCCCGCCCGCCACCCGGCCAGCCGGAACGGGCCGTTGGTGACGATCTCGCCGGGTTTGGTCCAGCCGGTGTAGGCCTGGTCGAAACGCCCGTGCTTTTCCACGGTGGCCCGGTGCACCGGCAGCCACGCGAAGCCGCCAAGCAGGAACAGCAGGTAGGGCGCAGGCTGCTGCAGCTCGAGGCGCAGCGTGCGGTCGTCGGGCGCCGCGATGCCGACCGTGGTGAAATCCCTGGTTTTTCCCGCGGAGAAATCCTGTGCGCCCTTCACCACAAAATAGTAGAACGGATAGGGCGAGCCCAGCGCGGGTGTGAGGATGCGCTGCGCACTGAACACGAAATCCCGTGCCGTGACGGGATCGCCGTTGGTCCATTTCGCCTTGGCGCGCAGGTGGAAGGTGTAGACGAGGCCGTCGGGGGAGATTTCCCAGCGCTCCGCGACACCGGGAATCGGGTGCAGGTCCGCCGGGTCGTAATCGATCAGGCCCTCGTAGAGCGCCATCAGCACCTGGAAGTGCGAGTTCGTCTGCATCATCGCCGGATCGAGGTCCTGCGGCTCGGCGCCGATGTTCTGGTGCAGCACCTGGGTGCGGTTGCCGGCCTCAACCGGCGTCTCGCGCTTCGCGCAACCCGCGACAATCAGCAACCCGAGGGCGACAGGCAGCAGGCGGAACACATGGCGCGGCGCGAACACCCACCGACAGAAGCGCGCGGCGCGCCGGCTGGCAAAAGAAAACCCCGGGCGCGGCGGCCCGGGTTGGGAATGTCATTGCGAAGAGCCCGCGACGAAGCAATCCAGCTCGATCGCCACGGCTTGCGACGCGAGCCTCGCGATGACAAGGAACTACTTCCTCATCATTGCGTCGCGGCGGGCCTTGAACTCGTTGCCCGGCTTCCACTCAGGCCATCGCGTGCCGTCGGCGATGGTGCGGCCGAGTTCGAGCAGGAACTTCACGTCTTCGACCGCGCCGGCAAAATTCCACGTCGGTCTAATCTCGTCGGTGACTTTGTGGTAGTCGTTATTCGTGTAATCTTCGTCGAGCTTCGCGCCGGCGCCCGGGGGCTGGCCGATGAGATCCTTGCCGAACTTGGTGTAGAACGCAGGCACGCCTTTTTTCGCGAACTCGAAATGGTCCGAGCGGTAGAAGTAACCCTTCTCCGGCAGCGTATCGGGCACGAGCACACGCTGGGAGCGCGCGAGAATCGCCGCCGCGGTGTCGTCGATCGTGGAATTGCCGTAGCCGATGACTTCGAGGTCGCGCGACGGGCCGAAGACCTGCACGCGGTCCATGTTGATGTCGGCGAGTGTGCGTTCGAGCGGGTAGAGTGGGTGCTCGGCGTAATACTTGGCGCCGAGGAGGCCGCGCTCCTCGCCCGTCACGGCGAGGAAGAGCATCGTGCGCTTCGGCGGAGTCGTCGCGGCGAAGCCGCCGGCAATCTCGACGAGGGCGGAGGTGCCGGTGGCGTTGTCGAAGGCACCGTTGAAAATCTGGTCGCCTTTTGCGCTCGGGTCGCGACCGAGGTGGTCCCAGTGCGCGGTGTAGACGACGTATTCGCTTTTCAAGCGGGCGTCGGCGCCGTCGAGTCTCGCGACGACGTTGTGCGAAGTGACGCTGCGAAGTTTGTTCGTGACGTCGAAACTGGCGCGCGCCGCGAGGGGAACCGGCTTGAAGTTTCGATTGTTCGCGGCGGCTTTCAGCACGTCGTAGTTCTGGCCGGCGGCGGTGAAAAGTTTCCGGGCGAAATCGAGCGTAACCCAGCCTTGAACACCGACCGCGCCGGCATTGCCGTCGGGCGTGGCGAGATCGAATTCCTCCTTCGCCCAGCGGCTGCCGACGACGGCGAACGGATAGGCGGCGGGCCCGGTCTCATGCACGATGATGCACGCGGCAGCGCCGACGGCGGCCGCCTGCTCATACTTATAGTCCCACCGGCCGTAGTAAGTCATCGCTTTGCCCTTGAACACGGCGTCGTCGAGCTTGGCCGGGTCTTTTGGATCGGTTTGCGGCGGGTCGTTGATGAGCACGACAATGGTCTTGCCGCGGACATCGATGCCCTTGAAGTCGTCCCAATTGTATTCCGGCGCGACGACGCCATAGCCGCAGAAAATCACGTCGGTGTCTTTCACCGTGAGACGCGACGCGACGCGGCGCGAGCGCGCGACGAATTCGGTGATGGGCTGCGGCTCGAGCGTGGTGCTCGCAGTGGTGAACGCCGACTGCATTGTCGTCGTGATTCCGACCATCGGCACTTCCTGGAGATATGAGCCATCGGGGTTGCCGGGCGCGAGGCCGAGCTTTTTGAATTCGCCGACGAGGTAGGCGACGGTTTTGTCCTCGCCGGCCGAGCCGGGGGCGCGGCCTTCGAATTCGTCCGAGGAGAGGATCTTGACGTGCTCCAGGAGGCGCGCGGCGGTGATGGCGGATGCCGGGTTGGCGGCCAGCGCAAGGGTCGCCGGACCGAGCAGAGAGATTAACAACAACAGGCGGATTTTCATAGGGGAGTGGGAGGATTTTGGGAAGATTCCGCGCCGGGTGGCGAGCGCAGAGTTTCTGGCGGCTCACTCCACGGTGACCTTCCGGTAGAAACGCGTCCAAATCCGATCCGACTGCCAGTTCCTGATCCGGGGCGACACAAGGAAATTCTGCGAGTTGAAATAAAGGGGGATGAGCGGCAGGTCATCGAGGAGCAGTTTTTCCGCCTGCTGGTAGAGAACGTTGCGGGCCGAGACCGCCGTGAGCTTGCCGCCCTCGGCCACAAGCCGGTCAAAATCGGCGTTACTCCAGTGCGGGTAGTTGCCCGGGTCGCCGCTCCGCAGATCCGTGAAAAGATCCGACGCGCCGTCGTAGTCCGGGATGGCCGTGACCATGGCGAGGGTGTAGTCACCGGTGGCGAGCGCGGCGAGATGGCTGCGCGCCTCGCGCTGGGCGAGCGTGACCTCGATGCCGAGTTCGCGCCGCCACATCTGCTGGATGGCCTCGAGCTGGGCGGTGCTTACCGGCCATGTGGCCAATTCCAGTTTGGGGAAGCCGCGCCCACCGGGAAAGCCGGCTTCGGCCATAAGCCGTCGGGCCTCTGCAGGGTCCTCGCTGATCTGCGTCGCCGGCACGTAGCCGCCGAGGCTCGCGGGAATGAAGTTGAGGGCAGGCCGCGGACCGCCGAGCAGCACCTTGTCCACCAGGTCCGCGCGGTTGAGCGCAAGACTGAGCGCACGCCGCACGCGAGGATCGTTCAGCGGAGGACGTTGGGTGTTGAGCGCCAGATAGCGGGTCTCGTTCAGGAGCGCGCGGTGCAGCCTAGTCGGTTGCTCGGCACGGTAGGCGGCGAGTTTGCTGGCAGGCACCGCCATCGTCACCTCAATCTGGCCGGCGCGGAAGGCGCGCTCCTCGGTGTCGCCGTTGTCAAAGGCCACGAAGTGGATTTCCGGCAGTTTGACCGCCGCGGCGTCCCAGTAGCCCGGGTTGCGCTGCACGACGATCTCGTGGTTGGGTTTCCACGCCATGAGGATGAACGGGCCGTTGCCGATGAAATTGCCGGGTCGCGTCCAGTCCGGGCCGAGCCGCTCCACGGTGGCGCGGTGCACAGGAATCCACGGGCCGCTGGCCACCATCGCCAGAAAGTCAGCCGTCGGCTCCTCCAGTGTCAGTTCGAGCTGGTGCTCGCCCGTCGCGCGCACACCGACGGCGGAAAAATCCGCCCGCCTCCCCTGGTAGAAGGCCCGGGCGTTTTTCAGAGGGAAAAACAGCGCAGCCTTGGGCGCGGCCAGCGCGGGCGTCAGGGCGCGCTGGATGGAGTGGACAAAATCGCCGGCCGTCACCGGGTCGCCGTTGGACCATTTCGCATCCGGACGGAGTTGGAAGGTGTAAGTCAGGCCGTCGGCCGAAACATTCCAGCTTTCCGCGATCGCGGGTTGGGGCGCACCGCCGTCAGGCGCGGGTGTGAGCAGGCCTTCGCTGAGTGCGCGAATGATGAAAAATTCATCCGGCAGCGTGGCGAGCGGCGGGTCGAGCGTGGCCGGCTCGTTGCGCTGGCTGATGCGGAGCATCTGGCCGGGCGCGGCCGCATCGCGCCGGCCGCAGCCGGATTCAATGGCCACAAGAAAGCACAAGAAGGCACAAGAAAAAGCAGGACTTGAAACCGTCATTCTGAGTGCAGCGAGGAATCCAGAACGATGGTCGAAGGCAGGCATGATGCTGGATTCCTCGCTGCACTCAGAATGACACGTGGGAAGCCCTACTTGGTTTCCTCCAACGAGACATGCCGGTAGTCAATGTGATCCATCGGGCTGGGATGCCAGTTCTTGAGCGAGGGCTGCTTGAGGTAGACATGGGTGTTGAAATAGATCGGCGCGATGGGGGCCGCCTCGAGCATCAGCTGCTCGGCCCGCCGCAGCAGGTCCGCGCGGGCCGCGACATCGACGGTGGTGGCGGCCTGGTTCATCAGCGCATCGTATTCCCGGCTGCCCCAGCCCGTGTGGTTGTTGCCGGCGTCGCTCCGCCAGAGATCCAGGAAAGTGGTGGGGTCAAGGTAGTCACCGATCCAGTCGCCCAGGAGAATCTGGTAGTTGCCGGTGCGCCGGTTGGCAAAGACGACCTTGTATTCCTGATTCACCAGCCGGACATCGACCCCGAGGTCCCGGCGCCACATTTCCTGGATGGCCTCGGCGACGAGCCGGAGGATCTCGGAGTTGTTGTAAAGCAGTTCAATGGGGGCCAGGCCTTTGCCCCCGGGATAGCCGGCCTCGGCGAGCAGGCGGCGGGCGGTGTCCAGATCGTGTGCGAGGGCGGGAGGGGGAGAATAGCCGGGCATGTCCGGCGGCACGAGCGTGGCGGCCGGGCGCTGGCCGCCCTGCAGGACCTTGCCGGCGATAAGCTGGCGGTCGATGGCCAGCGAGAGCGCCCGGCGCAGGCGCGGGTCGTCCAGCGGGGCGTGGCGGGTGTTGAACCGGAAGAAATAGGTGTCGACGTAATCGTCGATCCGCAGGCTGGCCGGTTGCTCGCGGCGGTAGGTGGCGATCTTGGCGAGCGAGAGGCTGTAGGTGACGTGGAGCTGGCCGGCCCGGAAGGCACGTTCCTCGGCGTCGATGTTGTCGATCGGATAAAAGACAATGGAGTTCAGCTTGACGTTGCCCCGGTCCCAGTAGGTGGGGGATTTTTCGACCACCAGCCGGTTCTGCGGCGACCACTCCTTGAGCATGAACGGGCCGCTGGTCACCATGCGCCCGACGCGGGTCCACGGTGTGCCGCGGCGGTAGGCGTCGCCGACGGCCGCGATGCTGCGCACGTGCACGGGCCGCCAGGGGGAGTTCAGCAGGATCTGGAGGAAATACGGCGCGGGCTGCACCAGCGCGACGATGAAGGTGCGGGCGTCGGGCGCGGCCAGGCCGACGGTGGAGAAAGCGGTGGTGCGGCCCTTGTTGAAATCCTCCGCCCCCTTGATGAGGTAGAACAGGTAGGCGTAGTCGGCGGCGAGGGTGGGCGTGAGCATGCGGCGCCACGAGTCGACGCAGTCCTGCGCGGTGATCGGTTCGCTGTTGGACCAGACGGCATCGGCGCGCAGGTGAAAGGTGTAAAGGAGGCCGTCCGGTGAGACGTCCCAGCGCTCGGCGAGTGCGGGCACGGGCTTCAGGGTCTGTGGATCAAAGCTCACCAGCGGTTCGAACAGGGCGTGGATGACCTTGGCCTCGCCGATGCCCGTCACGATCTGCGGGTCAAGGTCGGTCGGCTCCGAGCCGATGCTGCAATGCAGGGTGCCGGTGCGGTCACCCCGGGCGCCCTCGGTTTCCCGACGGGAACAGCCGGCCAGGGCGAGGCCGAGCAGGGTAAGCAACAGGCAGGCGCGGGGGATCGGGCGCATGGTCAGGTTCTTTGGATAAGGGCGATGGCGTGTGCCGCGATGGCGAGGCCGCGGCCAATGTCGCCCACGCCCTCGTTGGTCGTGGCCTTGAGCCCGATGGCATCCACGGCCAGGCCGGTGGACTTCGCGAGGGCGGTCTTCATGTCGGCGAGCCGGGGGGCGATCTTCGGTTTCTCGGCGATGAGAGTCGCGTCGATGTTGACTGGCGCCCATCCCCGCTTGCGCAGCGCGGCGACCACATGCTGGAGCAGCTTCTGCGAATCGGCGTTCTTGTACGCGGGGTCGGTGTTGGGAAATTGATGGCCGATGTCCGGCAGGCCCGCCGCACCGAGCAGGGCGTCGCAGATGGCGTGCGTCAGCGCGTCGGCGTCCGAGTGTCCGTCGAGGCCGAAATCGGAGTCGAAGGTCACACCGCCCAGCACGAGTTTCCGGCCGGCCGTGGTGCGGTGTATGTCGTAACCGTGTCCGACGCGGAAATTCATGGCAGGAAAGGGGGTTTGGAGTCCGTGCGGGTGAGCAGGAATTCCAAGTAAGCCAGATCCGCGGGGGTTGTCAGCTTCGGGTTTGGGTGCGGATTTTCGAGCAGGGCGACCGGATGCTTGAGCAGTTCGACCGCGGCGGCGTCATCGGTGAGGGCGAGGTGGCGCGCGGCGACGGCGGCGTAGGCACGGCAGATGAGTTTCCGGGAAAAAACCTGAGGAGTCTCTATCGCCCACAGGTGCCTGCGGTCGAGGGTGCGGAGCCGGCCCTCGCCGCGGTGCTCCTTGATGGTGTCGGTCACGCGGTGGGCGAGCACGACGGCATCCTCGCGGCGCACGATCTTGTGCAACGCGACAAGCTGCTCGACGCGGACCAGCGGCCGGGCGCAATCGTGGATAAAGACGTAGCCGACATCATCGGGCAGCTCGGCGAGCGCGGCGGCGACGGAGTCCTGCCGCTCATCGCCGCCGGGCACGAAGAGGGTGGGCGTCGGGGCGTAGGCGGAAAGCTCGACCATCTGCCGCTGGTCGCGGTAGGTGACAATGAAGGTGTCCACCACGCCGCTGCGGTAGAATACGCCCGCCGAGTGGGCGAAGACCGGTTTGCCGGCGAGCGGGGCGAGGACCTTGTCGGCAATGACGCCATCCATGCGACGGCTGCTGCCGGCGGCGAGCAGGATGGCGGCGGTGCGGCTCATGAAATTAAGCGGGAAGCGGAGAGCATGGAGCTAGGAGCCAGACAACTCCGAGAGGATGGCGCGCGCGGCGAGCACCGGGTCGGCGGCCTGCAGGATCGGGCGACCGACCACAATGTAAGTGGAGCCGGCACGCGCGGCATCGGCAGGCGTCATGACGCGCTTCTGGTCGTCGCTGCCCGCCTCACTGGCGGGCCGGATGCCGGGCGTAATGAGTTGCATGTCGGCCGGCAGTTGCGAGCGCAGCATCGCCACCTCGAGCGGCGAGCAGACGAGACCGCGCAGGCCGGAGTCGGCGGCGAGTTTCCCGAGGCGGGCGACCTGGTCGGCGGACGGGGCGGTGACGCCGATTTCCATTAGACCGGCGGAATCCACCGAGGTGAGCACGGTGACACCGAGCAGCAGCAGGTCGGGGTTGAGCTTTTGCTGGGCGACGCGGGCGGCGCGCATCATCTCGGCGCCGCCCGCGGTGTGCAGCGTGAGCATCGAGACGGGCAGCGGCGCAAGCGACTCGACGGCCCTGGCGACCGTGTTCGGGATGTCGTGCAGCTTGAGGTCAAGAAACACCTTGAAGCCCATGCCGGCGACCTCGCGCACGTAGTTGGGACCGTAGGCGGTGAACAACTGCAGGCCGACCTTCACCCAGCGCAGCTGGCCGCGCAGGTGGCGGAGGATGGGCGCGGCGGCTTCGCGCGTGGGGACATCGAGGGCCAAAATTAGGTCGCAAGCCATGTGAAGGGACGGATACCGTGAGGGGAAACCGTGACCTCCGCCATGCTTTTTTGCGCGCCGTGAACACCGTCACCGAGTTTTCACCGGCCAAGATCAATCTCTTCCTCGCTGTCACCGGCCGGCGGGCCGACGGTTATCATGACCTGGTATCAGTGGTCGCGCCGCTGGACTTCGGCGACGAACTGACGGCTGAGGCGATTCCGGCGGGTTTCGCCCTCAGTTGCGACAATCCGGAGCTGCCGGTGGACGGGAGCAACCTGGTGCTTAAGGCGGCTCACGCCTTTGCCGCCGCGACGGGGTGGAAGGGCGGGGTGAGTTTCAAACTGAACAAGCGCATCCCGCTGGGCGCTGGACTCGGCGGCGGCAGCAGCAATGCCGTGGCGGTCCTGCGCGCGCTCAACCAGATATCCGGCGTGAAGCTGGCGGAGGCGAAGCTGTCCGAAGTGGCGCTGTCGCTCGGCTCGGATTGCGCGCTCTTTTTGAAAAATGCACCGGTCATCATGCGCGGGCGGGGCGAGCGCATCGAGGTCCTGCCGGATACGTCGCGCCTGCGCGGCCGGCGGGTGCTCCTGTTCAAGCCCGGTTTCGCCATCAGCACGGCGTGGGCTTACGGCCGGATGGCTGCGCGCAAGACTGATTATCTGCCGGCGGACGAGGCCGAGCAAAAATTGGCCGCGTGGCGGCAGGGCAAGGCGCCGGCCGGGGAGCTTTTGTCCAACAACATGGAGGGTGCGGCTTTTGAGAAATTCATCGCCCTGCCGGTGCTGCTCGGGCAGCTGCGGCGCAAGTTCGGCGTCACCGCGCGGATGAGCGGCAGCGGCAGCGCGTGCTTTGCGCTGCTGGGTGACGATTTTGTGACAGCCCCGCTCGTGGCGCGCATCCGCGGGTGCTGGGGGCCGGAAACTTTCGCACAGGAGGCGCGCCTGACCTAGTTCCGCATTGACCACCGCGCACGGGGGTTGGTTAATCTGCGAAGCCCTTCCGCCATGGATCCCAACGCCAAAAGCGAACTCGTCATCCAGGGCATCGCTGCATCCAAGGGCATCGCCTACGGGCAGGTGTTTCTCTACCAGCAAAGCGAGCTGGAGATCCCGCGCTACACGGTGGACCCGGACAAGCGCACGGCGGAAATCGCGCGCTTCGAGCAGGCCCTGGTCGTCACGCGGCAGCAGATTTCCAAGATCCAGGCCCAGGTGACCAAGAACCTCGGCGAGGAGGAGGCGCTCATCTTTGATGCGCACCAGATGGTGCTCGAGGACCAGGCGCTCATTGGCGAAACCATCCGCGATTTCCAGAAATCCGGACTGAACATCGAGACGTGCTTCAACGCCGTCGCCGAGCGCTACATCCGGGCCTTTGCGGAGATTGACGACGAATACCTGCGCGAGCGCGCCGCCGACCTCAAGGACGTGGCCAAGCGCGTGCTGCACGTCCTGCTCGGGCAGGCGGCCAGCAGCCTGACCGAGCTGGTGGAGCAACGCATCATCGTGGCGCCCGACATCTCGCCCTCCGAGGCGGCGGGCATCGACCGCAGCGCCGCACTCGGCATCGTGACCGACGCCGGCAGCCGCACGAGCCATGCGGTCATCGTGGCGCGCTCGATGAAGATTCCCGCGGTCGTCGGCACGAAGGGCCTCACCACCAAGCTCAAGGACGGCGACTGGCTGATGGTCGACGGCTACGACGGCATTGTCATCGTCAACCCGACCGAGCAGACGCTGTTCCGCTACGGCAAGATCGAGAAGGCGAAGCAATCATTCGAATCGCGGCTGATGGCGATCAACGAGCTGGCGGCCGAGACGCCCGACGGCGTGAAAGTGACGCTGCGCGCCAACATCGAGAAGCCCGACGAGGTGGCCTTGGTGAAACAATACCGCGCGGACGGCGTTGGCCTCTACCGCACGGAGTTCCTCTTTCTCAGCGCGGAAAAAATCCCCACCGAGGAGCAGCAGTATGCGGCCTATCGCGAAATCGTCGCCGGCCTCGCCCCCGCGTCCGTGACCATCCGCACACTCGACGTGGGCGGCGACAAGCCGCTGCCCGGCGACCCGCATCTCATCGGCCCCGAGGCGAATCCCTTCCTCGGCTTCCGGGCCATCCGCATGTGCCTGGAAAACCCGGAAATGTTCAAGAACCAGCTCCGGGCCATCCTCCGCGCCAGCGCGCACGGCCCGGTGGAGCTGATGTATCCGATGATCAGCGGCGCCGAGGAGCTGGACCGGGCCAACGCCCTGCTCGCCGAGGCTCGGGCGGAGTTGAAGCTGCGCGGCCAGACCTTCGACGAAAAAATGCGCGTCGGGGCCATGATAGAGATCCCCAGCGCGGCGCTCGCCGGCGATGTGCTGGCGGAGCGGTGCGATTTCTTCAGCATCGGCACAAACGACCTCATCCAATACCTCCTGGCCATCGACCGCGGCAACAGCCGCATTGCGCACCTCTACGACCCGTCGCACCCCGCCGTGCTGCGCGTGCTCAAGCAGATCGTGAACACCGGCCACGAGCACCGGCTCAAGGTCAGCGTCTGCGGCGAGATGGCGGGCGATGCCATCTACGCGCCACTGCTGCTTGGCCTCGGAGTGGACGAGCTGAGCATGACGCCCACACTGCTGCCCTCCGTGAAATTCATCATCCGCGCGACGAAGATGAGCGACGCCCGGCAACTCGCCTCCGATGCGCTCAAGCAGACCGACCCGAAGAAGACCTACGCGTTGATCGAGGCGTTCTACAACGAGCGCGTGAAGGTGGAGTGAGGCGATTTTTGGATTTTTATACTTAATTGCAGCTTCGAAATCAGGCCGGGCCTGAAGGGACGAAGGGTGCTTTTTTGACAGGTCTTTTTCATCCAGAAGCAGCGTTGCCGTCTTTTTTGACCGTCACCCGGAGCGAAATGGGGCCATCTCCCCCAGAGTTCTGAAAAATACCCCAGCAATAATCCCGAGGTGGTAATACGGGAATGAGCGGATGGGAAAAAGTGCGGCGCATGCTATTATTTACTTCGGACAGAACAGCGTCCACATAGTCGCGCGAATCTGCCAGCGCCCATGCAAGCCACCATTCACTATTCCATCGCCCAGCCGGCCAGACCCAGGCCGGTTCCCGTTCGCCATCGCCTCACGATGGGCGAGCTGTTGCGGCGGGCGGCGGCCAGTGTCGACCGGGGGCAGGTGAAGCTGATCACGGGTCGCTTCCAGCCGGTGCCGAAAGGGCGGCCGCTCACCAGGCTTGAATGCGGACTGATGTTGTTGATGGCCGGCGGCCTTGGCCTGGCCGTCTGGTTGCACGCGCAGCCCGCGCCCCTCAGTGCCCACACGGCCTATTATCAGTCAATCGCCATGTCCACCCGCTTGGATTCCACTTCGCCGCGGCCCTACGCCGAATCCGCCCTGCGGGCCATCGGGAGCGATTGGCGGCCGGCGACACTGTTTGCCTGCATGCACCCGGCCTTCTGGAACAATGGCGCAACGGTTCACCCCAATGCGCGGGCCAGTCGAATTGAAGCCGGTCTGACGCGTCTGGCTGAGCACGGGCCGGTCTTGAGCGCCACGGCCTTCAGCACTCCCTCGCCGGTTGAATCGCAGACCATCAACGGCGTGGTTGTGGTGGCCTGCCGGGTGGCCGGCCAGCTGGAAATGACCGATGGCGCGGTGGTCCGGTTTGAAACCCGCCTGGTGCAGGACGAGCAAACCAAGCACTGGGGCATTATCGATCTGTCGATCCCCCCGTTTGTGCCGTGAAGAACCGCTCCACACTATCACCGCGGCTGCGCCGCACGCGCGGCGTCACGATCATCGAAGTGGCCATGGCCGCGCTGGTGATGGCGCTGGTCCTGACCACGGCCGTCACCACCCTGCAGCGCGCCTTCATCAATCTGCAGAACGCGCGCGACCTGAACATCGCCTCCCAAATGTTGCAGAGCGAGATGGAGAAAATGCGGCTGGCCGACTGGACCACGGTCAATGCCTTCCCCGCGGCCGCCACGCCGGTGACACTCGATGCAGCGTTCACCGCGAACGCGTTTATCGGCCGCCGCTTCACTCTCTCGCGCACGGTGACGGATCCCAAGACTGATACGCGCATCATCTCCCTGCGGGTCGCCTGGCTGGGCGCCGACAACCGGCCGCTTTTCCGAAACCTTTCCATGCGCTACTCGCGCAACGGACTTTATGATTACTTCTACAGCCAGACGTAATCACCGCGCGGCCGGGCTGACCCTGGTGGAACTGATGTTTGCCAGCGGCCTCGGCTCCTTCGTCATGGTCGGGGTGCTGTCGGCGGTGTTGATGATGGGGCGCTCGGGAATATCCGCATCTAATTACGCTGACATGGAGGCCCAGTCACGCCGCGCCGTCGACGAGTTTGCCCAGGATGTGCGCATGTCCTCGGACCTGACCTGGAACAGCGCCACCTCGGTCACCCTCACCGTGCCGGATAATTACGCGGCCTATGGCAACCAGGTGACCTACGCGCTGGACAATTCCACCACGGGTCCAACGGCCGGCAGCTTCTACCGCCAGCCGGGAGACGCCGCGACAACGAATCCGCGCAGCGTCATGGCGCGCAATGTCAGCTCGCTGAGCTTTACGCGTTTCACCCGCACGAATGTGGCGGCCGCGGACAACTTTTCCACCAAGCGTCTGCAGCTCACCATGAACCTGCGCACCACGGCGCAGACCACGGTGGATCAGAACACCCTGATCGTTTCTGCCTCGTATGTCCTCCGCAACAAACCGTCCAACTGACCGGCCCCCGGTCACCTCTGCGGTCCGCGGCTCCGTGCTCATCACCTGTCTGATTTTCTGCCTGATCATCGCCATCACCCTGACGGGCTACCTGCGGGTGGCCCACAACTCCTACATGCTGGCCGATCGAGGTTTCCTGAACACCACCGCGCTGACCCTCGCCGAGCAGGGGCTGGAGGAGGGCTTGGAAAGCTACAACCAGCTCGACAATGCGGCGACGCCCGAAGCGGCTTGGGCCGGCTGGACGCTCACCGGGACGGTGGCCACGCGCAAGTATCCCGGCATTGTGCTCGATAACGGCGCGACGGGCACACTCCAGATCTACGCCACCGACTATAATCCGTTCGCGGGCACGGCCCCAAAGTTGGTGGCCAAGGCGACGATCCTGCCCGCCTCCGGCCTCGGCCTGAGCCGCATGGTGGAGATCACCCTGAAGCGCCGGACGATTTTCGCCGCCGGCCTTGTTGCGAAGAACACCATTACCTTTTCAACCAACACCGTGGTCTCCAGCTGGGACTCCGACCCGGACAACAACCCGGTCACCCCGGCCGTGGGCTACACCGCGGCAGTCAAAACCGCCAATGCCTTCGTCGGCACCATCAGTGCCACGAACGGCGCCATCAACACCGGCAGCGGCGACATTTTCGGCCGGATTGGAACCGGTGGTGGCACGGTCACGCACGATGCCGGCGCTATCCTGTCCACCAATCCGACGGGCAGCGGCTGGAACAACGGTCTCGTGAACGTTCCCTTCGTCAGTAATCTGAGCACGCCCGCGGCCCCGGCCCTGCCGGTGTCGGTCAACAACATCACCGCCAGCATCAATTCCGCCACGTCTCTGCCCCGGGCGGGGGATGTGGCGGCGGCCGACGGCAAATATTACTACGACTTTGCCGCGGGGGCCACAATCTCGCTGGTCGGCAACAGCCAGCTGACCGTCTCCAACAATGTCGTGCTCTATCTGCAAAACCACGCGCTGACCACGGCGGTGTCGATCGGCGGCACCGCCAAGATCCAGATTGCGGCGGGGGGCAACCTGACCCTCTACACCGACGGCAACATGGCGGTCGGCGGCAACGGCATGGCGAACGCCAATCCCAGCGCCACAACCTGCCTGATCTACGGCACCAACACCGGCTCGGGTCAGACCTTTTCCCTGACGGGCAACGCGACCACCGTGGCCGCGATCAACGCCCCCAACGCCGACTTCAGTATCACCGGCAATGGCGAGCTTTGGGGCTCGGTGATCGGGCGTAACATCAGCCTCAATGGCAACGCCGCCTTCCGTTATGACGAGGCCCTGCTGGACTACAGCAACACCACGGGCACCGGCAATCCGTGGGGCATCTCCAAGTGGCGCGAGCTGACCCTTAGCGCCGAGCGCACGGCCTACGCCGCCAGCTTTAATTTCTGAGAATGAGGGTGGGCTGCAGGCAGGTCCAACCGGGCGATGCCGCCGGACGCCAGTAAAGGATCAACGCCCCGACTTCACGCCGCTGGCGAGCAGGGTTTCAAAGTGCGGCTCGTTGGTCTCGCGGGAGACGGTCTCGACCTCGACCTTTTGAAAACCGGCTTTCTTCAGGAACCCGTGGAGGGCACTTTCCTTGAAGCCGAGCCAGAGATCGCCGTAGAGCTCGCGGGCCTTTTCAAATGTGTGCTCCTTGAGATCGAGGAGGAGGAGCTGGCCGCCGGGCTTGAGGATGCGGTGAGCCTCGTTGACCGCGGTCTGAGGATGGCTGGCGTGATGAAGTGCCTGCGAGAGGATGGCGAGGTCGACGGACTTGTCAGGCAGCGGCACCTGCTCGATATCGCCCAGCTTGTAGGCGAGATTGGCCCGGCCGTTTTTTTTCGCCAGCGCAGTGCCGACTTCGACCATGCGGGGGGAGTTGTCGATGCACCACACGCGCTCGGCGCGGTGGGCGATCAACTGGGAGATGAGGCCCTCGCCGGCGCCGAGGTCGGCCACGGTGATGGCGGGCACGAGCCGGAGCGCCAGGTGGCCGATGGCCTCCCACGAGCGGCCGGGACAGTGGTGCTTGCCGAGCTTGCCGGCGATGAGGTTGAAATACTGCTCGGAGACACGGCGGCGCTTTTGCAGGATGCGGTCAAGGTTGTCGCGGTCCTCGCCGGACGCGGGGAGCTCGGCGACGGATTCGCACGCGGCCCGGAGCAATGCGAGCTGCCTGGGCGCGAGTCCGGTGCGGAGGGAGTAGAAGGCCTTCTTGCCCTCGCGGCGGTCGGTGACGAAGCCGGCCTGCCGGAGCAGCGCGAGCTGGGAGGAGATGCGCGACTGGGCCATGCCGAGGATTTCCTGCAGCTCGGCGACGGACAGTTCCTCCTTGAGCAGCAGTGCCAGCAGGCGCAGCCGCGTGGAATCGGACAGGGTTTTCAGGGTGTCCCAGGAGGAGTTCACGGCGGGACACTACTGAGGGGAAACCCCGCGGATGACAAGCGCGGGCCTACTTCGCTAAAGCTACGAAGGCCAGGGGGCGTGTTCTCAAAAGGAGATTAAGAACAAGTCCTTCCGGCTTGTCCCGCCATAGCCCTTGGGCGACGGCGGAAGGCCGGGCTCCACCTTACTTGCTGTCGACGTAGCGGGTGATGCCGGCGATCTGGAATTCCTGGTGGATGCTGCCGATCTTGAGCTTCACATGTTCGCCGATTTTCTTGCCGAGCAGGGCCTGGCCGAGCGGGGTCTTGTAGGCGATGCGGTGGTTGTCGGGGTCGCTGTCCCACGCGCCGAGCACGGAGTAGCGGACCGCCTTGCCGTTGGCGATGTCGCGGAGGTCCACGATGGTGCCGGCGCTGACCTGGTCGGTCGAGGCCTCGGCGAAATCGGTGATGCGGGCGCGGGCGAGATCGCGCTCGAGCTGCGCCTTCTGGCCCATGAGGACGCCCTGGTCCTGCTTGGCCATCTTGAACTCGGAGTTTTCCTTGAGGTCGCCGTGCTCGCGGGCGACGGCGATGGCCTTGGAATTCTCCGGGATGCGCTTTGAGACGATCTCCTCGTATTCGATCCGCTTGCGCTCGTAGCTTTCGCGGGAGACGAGGAACTGCTCGTCCTTGGTCTCGGACTCGCCGGAGACGAGGGTCTGGAGCGAGGGGAAGAGCTTGATGAAGCGGGCGAGCAGGGACTTCTTGGTCAGCTCCTCAAAGCCCTGGTTGAGCAGCAGGCTGTTGCCGAGGTCGCGCGCGGTCTCGGTGTCGGCGGAGGAAAGCAGGTCGGAGATGAGGTCGGCGTCGTCGCTCAGGGCCTCGGCGAGGGGGATGCGGCGGGTGCCGGCGGACTGCAGGGCCTCGTAGTCGATGGCGAAGAAGATGGCGCCAAGGAGGCGGGGGGTGATGAGCTCGTTGAGGAGCTTGGAGAATTTCTTCGAGTGGCGGTTCTTGATGACCCAGAGAAGGACGGGGGCGCGCAGGTTCTGCTCGGTCTTCCAGCGCTTGAGTGCGGCGGCGAGCTCGTCGCCCTGGCCGTTTTCCATGAGGAAATTGATGCACTCGGTGGTGAACTTGCCCTGCGAGGTCTTGAGGAGGGCGAAGACGATCTCGCGCCACTCGAGCGGGTGCGTCTCCTTGACGAGGTCGAGGAAGCGGGACTGGAAATGGACGGGGATCTTCTCGGCGATGGCGGTGAGGCCGCGGACTTCCTTGATCAACTCGGGCTGGCTGGGGGTGACGGAGGAGATGTCGTGGCCGAGGATCTTGGCGAGCTCGTCGCGGACAAAGGCACCGTAAAGGCGCTCGGCGGCGTCGAGCTGGTTGCTGTCGCGCACGGCCTCGGTGATGCCGCTGAGGACCTGGGAGAGGGATTGCTTGGACTCCTCCTTGATGGACGCGGCGAGAAGATCCTCCGCGAGGGAGATGCGGCGGCGGGCGGAGCGGGTGTTGGTGAACTCCTCCATGATCTCCGTCTCGGCGGACACGGGCTCGTCGCGGACGATGTAGCAATCGGTCTTCTTGGCCGGGACGCCGACGCGCGGGTCCTTGATCAGCTGCTTCTTGACGTTGGAAAACCAGCGCTTGAATTTCTCCTCGCCGACCACCTGGGTCAGGACGATCTCGAGCTCGATGGCGCTGGCGGCCTTGTTCGGGTAGGCGGAAAGGGTGTCGATGACGAGCTGGACGGGGTCGTCCTCGATGAGCTCCTTGACCTTGGCGGGCTCGGTCTCCTTGCGGGCGAGGATGTGCTTGGCCAGCAGGACCTCCATGCTGCCGACGCAGAAGGCCGGGTCCATGCGGTGGCCCTTCTTGCCCTTGAAGTCGATGACCAGCTTCTGGTCGGACTCGTCATACTCCTTGATCTGGCCGAAACCCCAGCTCCGATGAACCACATAGGCACCGGGTTCCATCGCCTCCAGCTTGGCCTTGGACGCCTTCATGGCGGAGTGTTTGGCAATGGTCGCGGTGATGGCTTCGGAATTCATAATTGCTTATAGAGTCAGTGAACCGATTAGTAGAGGGGACAATGATGCGGGATGTCAAACAGGGTTTGGAAAAAGCCACGGCGGTGCCAAAAACCACCCTGGGCGGACCCGGGGTGGCCAGCGGCTGGGTGCGGGCGGTGCTCCTGACCGAACGCTGGTTGGCCACCGATGAAAGGGTGGACACGTTGCTGGAAGGACTTGCGGCGAGCCTGGCCGGTCAGGAGCGCGCCCGGGCGCAGCAGCTGTTTTATGGCGTGGTCCGCTGGTCGGGCCGGCTCGAGGCCGCGCTGGCCGGACTCATGGCGCATGCCCCCCGCACCAAGGTCCGGGCGGTGCTGCTCGTCGCAGGTTTCGAGCTCCTCGAGGGCGGCGCGGACAGCGTCGCCCAGGTCATCCATCACGCGGTCGAGCAGGCCAAGACCGTTGCCAGCCCCAAGGAAGCCCGGTTGGTCAACGCCGTCGCCCGCAAGCTGGCCGCCCGGCTGGCCGTCAAACCTACGGATCCGGCCACGGAATTCTCGCACCCGGAATGGCTGGTGCAGCGCTGGACCGTGCAATTCGGGGCGGCCACGACGCACCAGCTGCTCGCATGGAACCAGCAGCCCGCGCCGGTGTATGCGCGGTGGCGCATCGAGGCGCCCGTGCCCGAGTTTCTGGCGCCGACCAAGTGGCCGGGATTTTTTGAAGTGAAGGCCGGCAAATGGGACGAGGTCCGGCGTCTGGCGAACGAAGGCGCGCTCTACCTGCAGGATCCCTCCACGCGGCTGTGCATCGCGCTGCTCGCGCCCCAGGCCGGCGAGGTCATCCTCGACGCGTGCGCCGCGCCCGGCGGCAAGAGCCTGTTCATCGCCGACACGATGAAGACCGGGAAAATTGTCGCGCTTGACGAGCCCGCCCTGCCGGGCAAAAGCGACATCCGGCTCGTGCGGTTGAAGGAGAATCTTTCGCGGGCACCCAAGGGAGTGGAGGTGGCGCAGATGGAGGCGGACCTGCGCAAGGTGAAGACCGACTTCTACCGGAACCTGAACCTGCCCGAGAGCTACGACGCCGTGCTGCTCGACGCGCCTTGTTCCAACACCGGCGTCATGCGCCACCGCATCGACGTGAAATGGCGGCTGCAGGACGGCGACTTCACGCGGCACGCCGAGCAGCAGGTCGCGCTGCTGCACGCCGCGGCCCGGCTCGTGAAACAGGGCGGCCGGCTCGTCTACAGCACATGCAGCATCGACGCCGTGGAGAACGAGGGGGTCATCAAGGCATTCTTCGAGAGCCGCGCCGGCGGCTCGTTCAAGCTCGAGCGCAGTGTCCAGGCCTATCCGTGGGAGGACGGCCACGACGGGGCGGGGGCATTCTTGCTTAAGAAGCAGTAAGCATTAAGCGCTAAGCTCAAGCATTCGCATCGAACGCTTAAAGCTTGGAGCCTATCGCTTATAGCTGAGGGTGCTTCGCGCCCTCAAGGCACCAGCTCAATTACCGTAACCTCGACGTCGTTTTCCTTCGTGCCGGCGAGAAAAGTATAGGTGATCTTCGTCGCGGACTTCAGCAGTCCGGCGTAGCGGTCAAAGGACCATTTCTCGACCGGCTCGCCGTTGATGCGGATACAGAGATCTCCGGCCGACACAGGCAATTGGGTCGCGGGGGTGTCAGGGATGACGGTGAGCACGCGCCAGTAAACCGGCGAGCGGGCGAAGGACAGGCCGGAGCTGCGGCGCGGCCCCATCGTCACGGTGCCGTCGGCGTCGCGCACGAAGGTCACCTGATTGCGGCGCTGGTCGAAGGTGAGAACGAAGTGCCGCAAAAACTCGCCGCCAATGGACGAGAGCTGGTCGGTGAGATCCACGATGGGTTTCTCGATGGTGTGCGCGCCGATGAGGACGTCCAGGCTGAGCCGGCCGGTGAGCTGGCGGCGGTCGCCCTGCAGCGAGGAGATGAGCGTGCCGATGCGCGGGCCGTTGGCGAAGCGCGGGTGCAGGCCGACGGGGTTGAGGCTGAGGCTGCCGTCGCTGCCGGAGTCGATGAGCACGATGAATGACTCGTTGCCCATCTGGATCGGGATCAGCGGCGTGCCCTGCTGGTTGTTGAAGGCGATGCTCGAGGCGCGCGGTGCGGGCTTGGGCGCCGGCGGCGGGGTGACCGGGTAGGGGGCGATGACCAGCCGTTCACCCGGATAGTCCAGCGTCAGCAGCGTGTCGCGGAAAACCGGGAAGCCGATGATGCCGTCGATCTGCAGGCCGAGATGTCCGGAGAGATCGGCGAAATCAAAGACGAGGGCGGGCACGCGCTCGAACACGGCGCTGCCCAGCGAGAGTTTTTGCAGCGTGATGGCCGGGAGCTCGATCTCGCCGCCACTGGCCGAGCGCACGCGCACGGTGTGCGGCGGCGTGCCCTTGCGCTCCTTCACGGCGAAACGCTTCGCCAGGTCGGGCGTCACGTAGGTCACGGTGGAGCCGGTATCGAGGAGGAAGCGATAGGTGCGGCCATCGGCCCACTGGGTCTCGACCACAAAGAAATTGGAGATGATGCGGGCGGGCAGGATGGTGCTCTTCGCCTCGACGAGCGTCCGGCCCGGGGAGTGCCGCGGCGTGGTCGCGCAGCCGGTGGAGAACAGGAGCCATCCGCCTGCGCACAAGACCAGGGCGGACGGACGGAGGACAAGGGCTGAAAAATAAGTAGCGGGAGTGCGCAACGGGTGAAGTGAAAGCGGCGAGGCTGGAGGGAAAGATGCCCACGCGCAAAGCCTGTTTCAACCCGTCGGGCGGGATTCACAGCGTTATGCCAATTCCGCCTGCAGTTTCTTCGGGAGCCTGGCCTTCACCAGATCATAGGCGATACGGACCTGCTCCTTCAGTTGGGTCTCGGTCAGGGCGTCAGGATCCTCCAGCTGCACCCACTGGGATTTGAACATATTGTAGCGCGCCGGGATGATGCCATCGACCTCGCCGGTCAGCCGGGTGTAGTCGGCCGGGGTGCACTTGAAGGCGCAGCCCTCGATGGTTTCACCATCGAGCGAGACGATCAGGAACATCTTGCCGCCGATCTTGAAGATGAGGTTCTCGCCCCACTGCTTGACCACGGTGGTCTGCCGCAGGGAGAGGGCGAAGGTCTTGAGCCGGTCGAGTCGCATGAGGCTCAGGACAGAAAGGGCCGGATTTTGGCGAGAAAGACCTCGAGCTCGAACGGTTTCTGGATGAAACCGGCGATGCCGAGGTTCGCGCTGCTGTTCAGCATGTGGGACTCGCTATAACCGCTCATCATGATGACTGGCTGGCGGGCGTTGAGCAGGCGTAACCGGCGCAGGGTCTCCTCTCCGGTAAGGCCGGGCATGGTCATGTCGAGCAGGATGAGGGAGATTTTCTCCCGGTGGGTGCGCAGAAGGTCGAGCGCCTCGTTACCGCTCGTTGCGCAAAGCACAGTGGCGCCATGGACCTCCAGCACCGCGGTGGCGACGCGGCGAATGGCCTCCTCGTCATCAATGATCAGCACGGTGCCGCGCAGCACGGCCGGGATGGCGGTGCGGGGAAACGGCGGGGCCGAGGAGACGGGTTCGCCCTGCGTGGCGGGCAGTAGCAACCGGAAGGTGGACCCCCGGCCGGGCTCGGACTCGACAAAGAGGGCGCCGTGGTGGCTTTGCACAATGCCGAGCACGGCGGAGAGGCCGAGCCCGCGCCCCGAGAATTTGGTGGTGAAGAACGGCTCGAAAATGCGCGCGATGGTCTCGGGACCCATGCCGGAGCCGTTGTCGGTGACCTCGAGCCCAACGTAGGTGCCGGCCGGCAGGTCGGGGTGGCCGAGCGAGCTTCGCAGCAGGCCGGCCTCGGTTGCGCGGGTGAAAGTGGTGACGGTGATCTGCCCCGGTTTGCCGCCGATGGCATCGGCAGCATTG
>JAYUGX010000110.1:0-3437 GCA_043738215.1 Lacunisphaera sp. | reverse complement strand
CGCTGCCATTGGGCGGAGGCCTGGTCGAGCCACGCCAGCGGCTGCACCACGCGGGCCGCCGCCTGGGCGCACTGGGTGCGCCGCAGGGCGATGCGCCGCCGCAGCGCGGCCTTGCCCGCGGCGAGCGCGGTCAGTTCTCGGTCCGAATACATGCGCGGTCGGAGTCCAGTTCCTGCAGCGTGGCCGCAAAGGCCCGCGGCTGGCGTGCGAGATAGGCGCGGAAGGCGACGAGGAGGACGACCAGCGCCGCGGTGTAGAACAGCGCGAGCCCGCCGAGCACGGCGAGCCGGTAGCTCTCCCAGAAAAGATAAACGAGCGTGAGACTGGCAAACATGACCGCCATCATGCCGGTGAACACGGCCGCGCTGATCCAGAAGAAAATCCGGATCAGCCGGAATTTTTCCTCCTGCAGCTCGAGCGAGAACAGGGCGAGGCGGTCCTGCACGCTGGCCAGGAGGCCGTCGCCGAGCGCGCGGAACGAGCCGAGAAAACCCAGCGGAGCCGGCGACGGGGCTTCCATGGCGGAACGCGTTACTTGCTGCGGCGGCCCAGGAGCACGCCGACGAGCAGGCCGGCGCCGAGGGCGATCGCCAGCGATTGATAAGGGTTGGCGCGGATGGCGTCGTCGGTGTAGCGCGCACCGGCGGTGACGTTTTTCCTGGCGGTCGCATAGAGCTCGCCAAAGCGCTCCTGCGCGGCCTCGAAGCGGGCGCGCAACGTGGTGACGGCTTCCGCGCCGTCGGCGTCGGGGGTGCCGCTCAGGATCTTCTCCGCCTCGGAGACGAGGGCGCGGAGATCATGGAGGAGGGCCGCAGGAGTCTGGGCGTCGGAAAGATTTCGGTTTTTCATAAGGAGTGGCGGGTTTTTTTGGCGGATAGGCCAAAGGCGGCAGATCGGCGGACCGGCTGGCGGATTTGCCACCGGACGCTGGTTGACACTGGCGGAGAGTAGCGGGCAAAACCGCGGACGGCTATGGGGTGTTCAGGGCACTAGCGGAGCGGCTGCCGGCCGGGTGGTCCGGAAGCGGAAATAAAAAAAAGGCCGTCGGGTGACGGCCTCTGCAAATTGTGATCACGACTTGGGGTCCGTCAGGTCTTCATGATCTTCCGGCCGGCGCGGCGATTCTTGATCAGGCCCTTGCCTCCGCGTGACTTGGCAGCGCGTTTCTTGGCGGCGGTCATTCTGCCGCCTCTACTTTTCTTTGCCATATGATTGATCCTCTGTGGTTGGGTTGATGAGCGTGATGAGCGTTTAGCTTCGTTCGGATGATGCACTGTCCAACCGTCCGTGGCTATAAGGTGTAACCCTACATTGGCGCATTCCGGCACCGGCGGCCCGTATGCTTTGAACACCCCATGGTGATGCCACGGTGAGTCTGGTATTCTGAGCCTTCGAACCATCATATATGAAAACAATCGCCCGCATTGCATTGCTCCTCACCGCGACCCTACCGCTCGCGCTATTTGCCTCCTCCGCCACCGATCGCAAGATCGAGGAAGCGGCCAAGGCCTCCTATAACTACCGCACGGTCCTCGAGGACCATGTGAAGATCAAGGCGCACGACGGCGTGGTCACCCTGACTGGCATCGTGCAGGACAAGAGCGACAAGGAGCTCGCCGAGGACACGGTGGAAGATCTTCCCGGCGTCACCCGGGTCAATAACGAGATCGAGGTCAAATCCGCGTATGCCGAGCACTCGGACGGCTGGATCGCCCTCAAGATTCGCAGCCGCCTGCTCGTCAAAGCCAATGTGAGCGCCAAGAACACCAAGGTCGAGGTCAAGGACGGCATCGTCACCCTCTCCGGCACCGCGGACAACCTGGCCCAGAAGGACCTCACCGCGGCCTACGCCAAGGACATCGACCACGTGATTTCAGTGCAGAATGACATCGTGGTGAAAGCCCCGGCGGACAATGATCGCACGATGGGCGAGGTCATTGACGACGCCTCGATCACCTCCCAGGTGAAATACGCTTTGCTGACCCACCGTTCGACCAGTGCACTCAAGACGAAGATCAAGACCACCGACGGGGTCGTCGTCATCAGGGGCGAGGCGGCCAACGATGCGGAAAAATCTTTCGCCGGCAAACTCGCCGCGGAAGTCCGTGGCGTTAGGTCCGTCAACAATATGATGACGGTGAAGTCCTGAAGCCTCAACCTGCCGGGCGCACTTGGCGTCCAGGTTTGACCAGATTTTGCGGCCGGCTTTTGCCGGCCGCATTCTTTGGCAGACCGGCAGCCGCTTGAACCGCGCCCCGGCACCCAATCCCATGAACCAAACCTCAAAAATGCGTCAGTTGGCCGAACTGGTCAGCACCAGCGTCATCCGGCCCCCGGTGCCGCCCGCGGCCAAGGGCCGGCTGGCCCGGCTGAACCGGGACAATCCCTCCGCTCAACGGCGAATGACCGCAAAGCAACCCGCCGAGAGTGGCGCCAACCACGCGCGTCATCATGTGTCGCGGAAGGCACAATCCTAGACTGGGCGGCCCGCCCGGTGGTCTGCACCTCATGTCGTTCCCGGGCCCGCAATGTTATGATGGCTGCATGAGAAATTTCCCCTCGGCCGGTGATCCGCTGACGAGCCGTTGACCGGCTGTGTCCATGGATTGTCCGCCCGCGGGTAACACCCCATGGTCTCCCGCGGTCGATCCGGCCATATTAGTGGCGTAAGAAACTAAAATCCCGCCCCGGCAGCATGGAGCGGGGTCCCCGGATATCCGCCGCTGATCCAATCATCGCATGAAAACAAATCGCTTCACCCGCCTCGTCACCGCCGCTTTTGTTTTGGCCGCCTTTCCCACCGCCGGTTGCGCCGAAAAGGAGAAGACAGCCGAAGCCACCATGCCGCCGGCCAAGGCGGTTACGGCCGCCGCCCCCGCCACCACTGTTCCAGTCGCGGCCCAGCCCAGTCCCGATATCGCCCCCGTCCAATGGACCGATATCAAGGATTCCACCTTCGACATGCGCGTGCAGTTTTTCGCCGGGCTTAAAAAGCTGGAACTCAGGGTGGATGACCAGATCAGTGAGTTGACCGCCAGACGCGCCGCCATGAAGAGCAGCGCAGACACCAAAGATTGGGATTTCGCGATGAAGGAGATGGTGAACGCCCGGTCTTACCTGAAGTCGACGGGTGAAGATTTGAACAAGGCCACTCCCGAGACCTGGGCGCAGCAGAAGGACAAGGTCGGTCTGGCTTGGGTGAGGACGCAAGAAGCCTACGGGAAGGTCAAAGCCAGCACGACCGCCAGTTGATCATTTCCGAATTCAGCTGAAGGCCGGCGAATTGCCGGGAAGCGTAAACCCTGCAGCGGAAAGCTCGCAACGGTAACGCGGGACCTGACCGGCAGCCGTCCGGAGGGCTGGACCTGCTTTATGGGCAAGGCCCAGCTAAACTTAAATTCAGTGTCGGTTAATTTTCGTTTCATGTCTGTCGGCTA
>JAYUGX010000109.1:0-22349 GCA_043738215.1 Lacunisphaera sp. | reverse complement strand
ATCCACGAGGCGAAGCCCTCGTTGAGCCAGAGGTTGTCCCACCACGCCATGGTGACGAGGTCGCCGAACCACTGGTGCGCCATCTCGTGGGCGATGACCTGGAAAACCCGCTCGCGGCCCTCCTGCGAGGAGGTCGCGGGATCGTAGAGGAGCGCGGTGTCGATGTAAGTGATGCAGCCCCAGTTTTCCATCGCCCCGAAAGTGGCGAAGGCGTTCGGCACGGCGATCTGGTCGAGCTTGGGCAGCGGGTAGCGGACGCCGAAATACTGGTTGTAGTAGGCGAGGATGCGCTTGGTGCACTCCAGGGCGTAGAGCGCGGACGCGCGCTTGCCCTCGGTGGTGATGATGCGGAGCTGCACACCGTCCTGCTCGCCCTCGGCGGTCTCGAACTCGCCCGCGTAGAGCGCGACCAGGTAGCTGGCCATCGCCGGGGTGCGCGCAAAAACCACTTCCTTCAGGCCGCCGGCGAGCGGCGTTTCCCTGGCGATGGGCGTATTGGCGACCGCCATGAGTTTATCCGGGACGACGAGCGTGATATCGTAGGTCGCGCGATAGACGGGTTCGTCCCAACAGGGAAAGACGCGGCGCGCGTCGGTGGGCTCAAACTGGGTGCCGAGCATGAGCTTGTCGCCGGTGGGCGTGGGATACTTGTCGACGAAGAAGCCCTCCGCCCCGGTGCCGATTTTTCCGCGGTAGCCGAGGGCGATGGTGTGGCGGCCGGCGGGCAACCCGGCCGGAAGCGACAGCGTGAGGGTCTGCTTTTCGGCGTCGAGCCGCACCGCCATGGCGCGGGGCGGGGCGGGGTCGTCCGCGAGCACGGCGGTGTCAATGTCCAGCTCCAGCGCGTTGAGCACGATTTCGCGCACCGGCTGCAGGAGCTCGATTTCAATGCGCGCCGTGCCGGTGGTGGTGCGCTTGGCCAGGTCGGGCTGGATGCGCAGCGCGTAGTGGCGCGGGACCACGTCCTTGGGCAACTGGCCGGGGGTGTCGGCGAAAGAGAAGGGCTTTTCGGCGAAAAGCGCGGCGGGCAGGGCGAATACAGCGAGCAGGACCCGCAGCGGGTGCGGGCGGAGCAGGGGATGCATGCCCAATGTTCTCGGCGCGACCCCGGGGAAGTCAACCCCCGGCCCGCCCGAAGTTCTGGCCTACTGGTGATCGCGTTTCTTGAGGAAGCGGGCGATTTCCCGGGCGACCGGCATGGAGGGCGCAGTGCCGGGCTGCATGACGGACAGCGCGGCGACGGCGTTGGCGTAATGCGCCGCTTCGAAGATGTTGTGCTTGAACTTCACCAGCCCGGCGGCGAAGCCGCCGACGAACGCATCGCCCGCCCCGGTGGTATCAACCACCTCGACATCGTGCGCGTGGATGCGCATGTAGACATCGGGCTGGGAGACAAAACAGCCGCGGGCGCCGAGCGTGACGATGACCACGGGCACCTGCAGGCAGCGGCAAAGCCGGTGCAGGGCGTCGGCGGAAAGCGCGCGCAGCGCGGCCTCGGTGAATTCACCCGCGGCATTGAACGGGGCGGTGCGCAGCAGCGCGGCGCAAGCGGGGCATTTCTTCACGAGCGCGGTGAACTCGCTCTCGTTGGGGATGAGCACCTCGGTGTAGCGGAGCAGCATCGGGTCGAACTCGGCGCGCATCGGCGCGGGATTGAACACGGTGATGGCGCCGTTTTTTTTCGCCGTGCGCAGCACGAAGGCCACCGTGGCGTAGTCGGATTCGCCCTGGCACACGACCACCTGGGCGGAGGCCAGCAGGTGCGCGCGGATGTCGCGCGGTCGCAGGCCGAGGTTGGCGCCGAGGGAGATGATGACCTGGTTCTGGCCGGCGCCATTGACGGTGATCACGGCGGCGCCGGTGGCGTGCTTGGGCTTCTCGACAAAGTGGGCGTGGACGCCCGCGGCGCGGGCGAACTTTTTGGCCTGGGTCCCGAACGTGTCGGATCCGACCGCGCCGACGAAGAGGGTGGGGACGCCGGCGCGCGAGGCGGCGACCGCCTGGTTGAAACCCTTGCCGCCGGGCCCGGGCCGGAAGTCACCGACGACGGCCTCGCCCGGTCGCGGGAAGTTCTTCGTGTAGAACGCGAGGTCCTGGTTGAAACTGCCAATGACGACGACCGAGTGCTTCACGGGAGGACAGCGTGGAGCTAAAACGCGCGGGGGACAGTTTTTTTTGCGTGGCTGGGTCCGGATCTGCCGCTGGCCGGGCGACGACTTGGGCCGGCCAGCGGCCAGATCCGTTTGGGGTTATGATGATTCCCGGGGCACGGCAACCACGGGGCATCCGCTTATCCCGATGCCGGGCCGCTTGTCCATATCACCCGTGCGCACCCCGCCGGACCGGGCAGATTGCGGGCATGTCATTCGCGCCCACCTCCACCGCCCGTCCGGACAGTCTTGCCGTGCCCCCGGTCCACGTGGTTCGCTCGCGGCCCATGACAGCGACGCCGGTCAACACCGAGGCCAAACTGCAGCGCGCCAAGGAGCGGCTCTATGTGCTCTGCCAAGCGGGCGGGTGGGGGATTTTCCTGACCTCGCAATTTGTCTTTTCCCGGGCCTTCGCCGACAAGAATGCGCCGGTCGTGCGCGACCGGCTGACGGATTCGGCCCACATTGTTTTCATCGTCCTGTTGGGCATGGTGCTGACGCACGGCGCGCGACCTTGGATGAGCCGGTGGGGCTGGAAGCAGCTCGGCTGGCTGGCGCTGGCGCCCCGGATCCTGGCGATGGCGGCCTTGCTTTCGATTCTCTGGAGCGCGCTGGGCTACGGCTACTCCTACGGTGTGCTCGGGCTGCCCTGGACTTCGAAATACAGCATGGGCCTGATCTTCCTGGTGAGCTGGCTCAACGGCATCGTGCTGCTGGTCGGCTGGCTGTGCCTGTATTTTTTCTACCACATCTTCGAGCGGCTGAACCGCCTGCAGGTCGAGCAGCTGCGCCTCGCCGCCAATGTGAAGGAGGCCGAGCTCCGCGCGCTCAAATCGCAGGTGAACCCGCATTTCCTCTTCAACTCGCTCAACAGCCTGCGCGCCCTCATCGACGAGGACGCGCCGAAGGCCCGCGAGGCCGTGACGCGCCTGGCCAACATGCTGCGCTACTCGCTCCAGTCCGGCCAGCTCGAGACCGTGCCCTTCGAGGAAGAGCTGCGCATCGTGGAGGACTATCTGGCGCTCGAGCAGATCCGGCACGAGAACCGCCTGCAAGTCCGGTGGGACATTGCGGAGGAGGTTTCCGCCGCCGCCGTGCCCGTGCCGCCGATGCTGCTGCAGACGCTCGTGGAAAACGCGGTCAAATACGGCATCAGCACCCGGCGCGAGGGTGGCGAGCTGCGCATTGCCGCGCGCATCGCGGGTGCCGCCCTGCATATCCGCGTAACCAATCCCGGCGACCTGTCCGAGCCGGCCAGCGCTTCCGCCGCCCGCGCGGGATCCTCCACTGGCGTCGGCCTGCGCAACGCCTCCGAACGGCTCAAGTTGCTCTTCGGGGACCGGGCCTCGCTCACGCTCCTGCCCGAGCCGGCCGGCTGCGTCACAGCGGACGTGCTCATTCCCCTCAATCCTCCGTTGAAATGAAGGCCCTGATCATTGACGACGAGCGCCTCGCGCGCAACGAGCTCCGCCGGCTTCTCGCGGCGCACACCGACATAGAGATTGTCGGCGAGGCCGTGGACGTGGAGGATGCGCTGGAGAAGGTGGAGGGGCTGAAACCCGAACTCATCTTTCTCGACGTGCAGATGCCCGGGGCCGACGGCTTCACCTTGCTCGAGAAGCTCGGCTCGCCCCTGCCCGCCGTTATCTTCACCACGGCCTATGACGAGTTTGCGGTGAAAGCCTTTGAATTCAACGCGCTCGACTACCTGCTCAAGCCCGTCGACCCCAACCGGCTGGTCGCCGCGTTGGAAAAATTGCGCGGCCGCGGCCCGGCCCCGGCGGAGTCCGTTGCGCCGTCACACCGGCTCACCCCCGACGACAAGGTCTTTGTGCGCGAGGGCGAGCGCTGCTGGTTCGTGCCGGTGAAGAACATCCGCCTGCTCGAGTCCGAGGGCAACTACACCCGCCTGCATTTCGACGAGCACAAGCCACAGCTCTTCCGCTCGCTCACCGCGATGGAGGAGCGGCTCGACACCCGGCATTTCTTCCGCGCCAACCGCAAGCAGGTCATCAACCTTGCGTGGGTCGACGGCATCGAGCCATGGTTCAGCGGCGGCCTGCTGGTGAAGCTCAAGGGCGGCCTCAAGGTCGAGCTCTCCCGCCGCCAGGCGCAGGATTTCCGCGAACGCATGAGCCTCTAATGTTTTTCCCATGAACAAATCAACCTCCTCCCGTTTTAATGCCTCCGGTTTCGCGATCGGTTTGGGCGTCGGCCTCGCGCTTTCGGCCTCGCTGGGCCCGACCCTCGGCCTCCCCTTGGGCCTTGGCCTCGCGATCGTGTTTGGCCTGACTGCGGAACGAAAGTGCTGAGACCTCTCCCATGATCGAAGCCCACCACCTCACCAAGACCTTCAAGGACAAGAAGCGCGGCCTCATCACGGCCGTCGATGATGTGTCCTTCACCTGCCGTCCGGGGCAGATCTACGGCCTGCTTGGCGCCAATGGCGCAGGCAAGACCACCACGCTCCGGCTCCTCGCCACGCTGCTCCAACCCACCAGCGGGTCCGCGACACTCGCGGGCTTTGATGTGATCGCGGACCCGGACAAAGTGCGCGCCAACGCCGGCTTCCTCGCCGCCAGCACCGCCCTCTACGGCCGGCTTACGTCGCGCGAGATGATCACCTATTTCGGCCGGCTTAACGGCTTGGCGGACGACGAGATCAAAACCCGGTTGAAGCGTCTGGCCGACGAGCTCGACATGCACGAGTTCCTGGACCGGCGCTGCGAGAAATTCTCCACCGGCATGAAGCAAAAGACCTCCATCGCTCGCACGCTTATCCACGATCCCGCGGTGATGATCTTCGACGAGCCCACGCTCGGCCTCGACGTCATGACGGCGCGCTCCATCGGCAAATTTGTGCGCGAGTGCCGCAACCGTGGCAAGACCGTGATCTATTCCACCCACGTCATGAGCGAAGTGGAAAAACTCTGCGACGTCATCGGCATCATCCACGGCGGCCGGCTCGTGACCGAGGGCACACTGGCCGGGCTCCAGCAGCGCTTCGGCGAGCAGGACATGGAGGAAATCTTTGTGAAGGCAGTCGGTGGCGAGGCCGCCTTGGCCGCGGCGCTGAAAAACTAAGGACACCCCATCATGAACTGGAGCAATATTGTCACCGTATACCTGAAGGAGCTGAAGGATATGCTCCGCGACCGCCGCACGATAATTTCCATGATCGTGGTGCCCACGCTCATCATGCCTGTCATCATGTTTGGCGTCGGTTCGATCATGACCCGGATCATGAAGCAGGCCCAGACAGAGATCGTGTCCGTCATGGTGCTCGGAGGCGCGGATTCGCCCGGGGTGGTCGCCGGCCTCAAGGCCGACAGGAAATTCCGCGTGGTGCCGGAGTCAGCGGACTACAAGCAGCTCATCTCGGACAAGAAGGTCCGCGTGGCGGTGGACATCCCTGCCGGGTTTGAGGCGTCGCTCAAGTCGGGCGACACGCAGACCGTGTCCCTCTACTATTACGAGGGGGAGTTGAAGTCGGGTTTCGGGGTGAAGGCCCTGCAGGATTTCTTCACCGCGCTGCGGGACAAAACGATCGAGACCCGCCTGGCGGAACGCGGTGTGCCCGCCTCCGTCATCAAGCCCTTCATCGTCAAGCGCCAGAATGTGGCTCCTCCCGAAAAGGTCGGCGGCAACGCCATCGGCGGTTTCATTCCCTACCTCATCATCATCCTGTGCTTCACCGGCGCGATGTATCCGGCGATGGATCTCACGGCCGGGGAGAAGGAGCGCGGCACGATGGAGACCCTGCTCTGCAGCCCGGTGCGACGGATCAACATCGTGATGGGCAAATTTCTCATGGTGCTCACGGCCTCCCTGACCACCGTGCTGCTTTCCATCATATCAATGGGCTTAAGCGCGGGGATCGGCGTGATGTATTTCGGCAGCAGCCCGCAGGCCCAGGGTGCCCAGCAGGCCCTGGCCGCGAAGGCCGCCGACGGCGGCACCATTCCGCTCATCGATCCGGTGGGCCTGATCGGAGTCGCCGCGCTCGTCCTGCCCGTGGCGG
Source organism: Lacunisphaera sp. (assembly GCA_043738215.1). GTDB lineage: Bacteria > Verrucomicrobiota > Verrucomicrobiia > Opitutales > Opitutaceae > Lacunisphaera. The sequence goes on along the minus strand of JAYUGX010000109.1, from coordinate 16,178 downwards.
TGTTCTTTGCCGCGATCCTGCTCGCGATTTCCCTTTTCGCCAAGAGCTACAAGGAAGCCCAGAGTTATGTCTCACCCTTGATCATCGTGGTCATCATGCCCGCCGTCATCGGGATGCTGCCGGGCGTGGAGCTGAATGCGAAACTCGCGCTGGTGCCGATTCTCAACCTCTCGCTCGTCTGCAAGGAGATGCTCTCCGGCGTATGGCACTGGAACTACATCAGCCTGATCTTCGGTTCGTCGTGCCTCTACGCCGCCATCGCGCTCGGCTTCGCGGTGAGAATGTTCAACCGCGAGGACGTGATGTTCCGGGCGTAAGTTGAAAATTGCCGCGAACGCGCCTGCATATTTCGGTAAAACCCGGTGGGTTGGGGTAAAGCCCGGGTAAAGACCCCCGGCGCCCCTAGGCGCGAGGAAACAAGCCTGCTAGGGTGCAGTCATACCCGCCATGAACACGACCACCTCTCACGATACTCAAGAGGCCGCGCACCTCGAAAAACTGCGCTCGCAACTCTCTTCCGACATCGAGGCCATGCACCAAAAGGAGGCCAGCCTGAAGGAATACGAGCAGCGCCTCCGCCTGCTGGTTGACCACGCCCACAGCCACCCGCCGCAGCCCGCCAACCAGTATTTTGTCACCCCTGCCGCCCCCAACACCGCCGGCCTCGACGCCGAGTGGGAGAAATACAACCGCGCCCACGCGCTGCTGGAGGCGGCGCGCCGCGGCCTGTGCGACGACCGTCTCGCCGTGAAGGAACGCGAGGAAAGGCTCCAGCAGCGCGAGGTGGAGGTCACCCGCCGCGAGGCCTGGGTGAAGGTGCGCCAACTGGAGCTTGAGAATCTGGCCCAGGCCCGGGCGAAGGAAGAGGCCGAGGCCAAAGCCAAGCCCTCGTTCACCACCGCCCCGTTCCTGGCCGCGCGCAACCTGTTCACGCGGCACAGCTGAAGACCGGTCCCGGCGGATCCCCCAACGGCGCTCTTTGAGCGCCGTTTTTGTTGTCCCTCAGCCCTTGGCCCCGGCTACAGCTTTTCCAGCTCGACCAGCCGCGAGGCGGCCGTCTCCCACGCTTTCGTCGCGGCGGCGAGTTGATCGACAATCACCGTGAGCTCGCGGTTGAGATGCTGGGCCTTGCCGGGCGAAGTGTAGGTCTCGGGCGCCTCGAGCTCAGCCGTAAGTTCGTTCTGTTTCGTCTCAAGCTGCACGACTTTTTCCTCGAGGTGGCCGACCTCGGTGCGGAGTTTCTTCACCTCGGCGGGATTGCGCTTCACCGGTTTGGACTGGTTCGGGGCGGCGGCCTGCACCGGCCGGGCGTCCGCCGCCGAGGCTGACGCACTCGTCGTGAAACCCGCGGTGAGCGCGGCGCGGGCGCTGCCGGCCTTGGATTTTTCCAGGTAGTAGTCGTAGTTGCCGGCGTAGGGCGTGAGCCGGCCGGAATGGACGTGCAGGACGTTGAGCGCGAGCTGCCGGATGAAATAAACGTCGTGGCTGATGAAGATGAACGTGCCCTCGTATTGCTTGAGCGCGGTGACCAGGGCGTCGATCGAAGGGATGTCGAGGTGCGTCGTCGGTTCGTCCATCAGCAGCAGGTTGGGCGGGTTGATGAGCAGCCGCGCCAGCGCGAGACGGGATTTTTCGCCGCCGGAGAGCACGGAGACCTTCTTGAAGACATCGTCCTTGCGGAAGAGGAACCCGCCGAGGACGGCGCGGGCCTGCTGCTCGGTCAGCTGGTTCTCCGCGGTGCGGAGCTCCATCACGTTCTCCATGACGGTCAGGCTGAGCTTGAGATTGTCGGCGCGGTTCTGGGCGAAGTAACCCGGCACGACGTTGCTGCCGAGGTTCATCACGCCGCCCCGGATGGGCACGATGCTGCCGAGGATCTTGAGGAGAGTGGATTTGCCCGCGCCGTTGGGGCCGACGAGCACGATGCGCTGGCCGCGCTCCGCCTCGAAGTTCAGGTCGCGGTAGACGACATGATCGCCGTAGGCCTGCTCGACGTTTTTCAGGCTGACCACCTTCAAGCCCGACCGCAGCGGCTGGGGAAAGCGAAAGTTGATGCGCTTGAGGTCCTCCCAGGGTTCCTCCACCGCCACGTCCTTGAGGCGCTCGATCTGTTTCTCCTTGGACTTGGCGCGCGAAGCCATCGAGGCCTTGGCGCCGAAGCGGTCCACGAATTTCTGCAGATGGGCGATCTCGCGCTGCTGATTCTTGAAAAGCGAAGCCTGCTGCTCCTTGCGGGCGTCCTTTTCGTTCAGGTAGTCGTCATAATTGCCGGTGTAGCGGTTGAGCGTGCCGCCGCGCAGCTCAAGGATGCCGTTGCAGAGCGAGTTCAGGAATTCCCGGTCGTGCGAGATGATGACCAGACCGCCGGGGTAACGCGTCAGGTAATCCTGAAACCAGAGCAGCGCCTCGAGGTCGAGGTGGTTGGTCGGTTCGTCGAGCAGAAGCAGGGCCGGCTCGTTGACCAGCAGTCGGGCGAGATGGGCGCGCATGACCCAGCCGCCGGAAAAGGACTTGGCCAGCCGCCCGTGGTCAGACTCGCGAAACCCGAGGCCGGCGAGGATTTTCTTCGCGCGCGGCTCGAGCGTGTAGTCGATGTCATGGTCGTCATCGTGGTCGGGCAGCAGCTTTTTGCCGCTGGTGGCGATGTGCAGGATGGTCTCGTCACCCACCGGCGCGCTTTCCTGCGGCAGATAGCCGAAGTCCGCGCCGCGCTCCCACTCGATGGTGCCCTCGTCGGGCGTCTCCTCGCCGAGGATGAGGTTGAAGAGGGTGGTCTTGCCCGCGCCGTTGGGCCCGACCAGGCCGAAGCGGTCGGTGCGCGCGACAAAGAGCGACACCTCGGAGAAAAGTTCCCGGGTGCCGTAGGACTTGGCGACATCAGCTAGGGTCAGCATGGCGAACCCGCGAGTGAGCCGCGTCGCTGCACGCAGGGCAACAAAAACATTCGCTTGGCCTCGGGGGCGCTTTGCACGAACTTGCCCGCTGTGCCCAACCGCCTTGCCGCCGAGAAGTCGCCATACCTGCGCCAGCACGCGGACAATCCGGTGGATTGGTTCCCGTGGGGCGAGGAAGCCTTCGCCCGGGCCCGCGCCGGGCAGAAGCCGATTTTCCTGAGCATCGGCTACTCGACCTGCCACTGGTGCCATGTCATGGCGCACGAGTCGTTTGAGAACGCGGCGGTCGCCGCCGTGCTCAACCGGGACTTTGTGCCGGTGAAGCTCGACCGCGAGGAACGGCCCGACCTCGACCGGGTTTACATGACCTATGTGCAGCACACCACCGGGCACGGTGGCTGGCCGATGAGCGTGTGGCTGACGCCCGGGTTGAAGCCGTTTTACGGCGGCACATATTTTCCGGCCGATGACCGGCACGGCCGGCCGGGGTTTGTCACGCTGCTCAACACCATCACGCGCCAATGGCGCGAGCAGCGGGAAAAAATCGAGGCGGGCGCAGAAGAGGTGGTGGAGGCCCTGCGGCGCTACGCGGCGGAGGGCGGCCCGCGCGCGGCGCCGGCCGAGTCCGGGCCCGGCCCGACCCTGCCGGAAGCGGCGAGCGAAGCACTGACAAAGGCGGTCCAGTATTTCCACGAGTCCCACGACGCCACTTGGGGCGGGTTCGGCGGCGCGCCGAAGTTTCCCCGGCCGGCGGTGCTCAATTTCCTTTTCCGGCTGGCTGCCCTGCAGGGCCTGCAATCCGAGCTCGGCGGCGCGCTGGTGAAGATGGCAGTGTTTACCCTGCGCAGGATGGCCGAGGGCGGCATGCACGACCACGCGGGCGGCGGTTTCCACCGCTACTCGGTCGATGCGCAGTGGTTCGTGCCGCATTTTGAGAAAATGCTCTACGACCAGGCGCAACTGGCGGTCAGCTACCTGGAGGCCCGGCAGGCGACCGGGCACGAGGTCCATGCGTGGATCGCCCGGGGCATATTCGACTATGTGCAGCGCGACCTGACCGGCCCCGGCGGCGCGTTCTATTCGGCCGAGGATGCGGACAGCCTGGTCACCCATGGAAATCCAGCGCATGCCGAAGGCGCGTTCTATGTTTGGACCAAGGGGGAAATCGACGCCCGGCTGGGCGCGGACGCGGCGTTTTTCTGCGCGCACTACGGCGTGAAGGAGGACGGCAATGTGGCGCACGACCCGCAGGGCGAATTCACCGGGAAAAACATCCTGATGCAGCGACAGTCGCTCGCGGTGACCGCCCGCGCGTTTGCCCTTGAGGTCGAGCCGGCGAGCAACCGGCTGCTCGGCTGCCTGGAGAAACTCCGCGCGGCGCGGGCGCGGCGCCCGCGTCCACACCTCGACGACAAGATCATAACCGCGTGGAACGGGCTGATGATCTCGGCTCTGGCCAAGGGCGCGCAGGTGCTCGGTGAAAAATCATACCTGACGGCCGCGACGCGGGGGGCGGAGTTCATCGCGCGTGAACTTCATGACCCCGGGAGCGGCGTGCTTTACCGGAGCTGGCGTGAGGGGCGCAGCAACATTGCCGGCTTTGCCGAGGACTATGCCTTCATGATCCAAAGCCTGCTCGATCTCTACGAGGCGGGCTTCGAGATTCGCTGGCTGCAATGGGCGGTGAAACTGCAGACAAAGATGGACGAATTATTCCGGGATGTGGAGCGCGGCGGATATTTCAATTCGCGGGCGGACGATCCGGACGTGATTGTGCGGATGAAAGAGGATCACGACGGCGCGGAGCCGACGGCCAACTCGATCGCGGCGCTTAATCTTCTGCGGCTGGACTGGATGGTCGGACTGCCGGGGGCCCGGGAGCAGGCGGTGAAAACTCTCGAGGCGTTGCGTCCGCAATGGACCAATCATCCGGCGGGGCTGCCGCAATTGCTCTGTGCGATCGAGCTCGTGCTGGATGCGCCGCGCACGGTGGTGCTGGCCGGTGATCCCGCCGCGGAAGATTTCCTGGCCTTGACGGCGGTGCTGCACGGGAAGCTCGGCCCGCGGCGCGCGCTGCTTTGTGCCGACGGTGCCGCGGGCCAGGCGTGGCTCGCTGCGCAACGGCCTTACCTGGCGGAGATGAAACCCGTCGGAGGGCGGGCCACGGCCTATGTGTGTGAAAACTTCACGTGCCAGTCGCCGGTGACCATCCCGGTGGAACTGCGCGCACTGCTTAACGCTTGAGCGCGGCCCGCACCAGGCGCCGGTCGCCGTCATTGGGGGCGGGGGTCAGGCCGAGCGCGGCGCAGACCAGGTTGTAGACATTGACATTGTCCACGTCGGGCAGCTCGACGCCGCGCTTGAACACCGGGCCGCTGGCGATGAAGAGCGCGCCCATGTTCGGAGTGGCCGGATCCCAGCCGTGCGAGCCGATATTATAGGTGGGCGCACGCTTGGGCCAGCCGACCTTGCTTTCGAAGTTCCAGTGGTCGTCGGCAATGAGCACAACCGGGGGGATGCGGTCATTGGCGCGGTAATGCAGACGGGCAGGCACCTCCTCGCGCAGGTAAACCTGCAGATGCGCCGGTTTCTTCGCCCGGATGCTGGCGACCAGGTCCGCGGCCGAACCCTTGAGCGGTCGCACGCCGCCACAGGGCCCGGTGGCATCAACCTGCACTTGGGACACATCCATCAAATCTTCGAGGAAGATGACCTTGTCCGGCCCGCACTCGGACATGCCGTGGTCGGAGACAATGACGAGGCAGGCCTTGTCGCGCAGTCCGCGAGCGGCGAGGCCGTCGAGCAGCCGGCCGACAGCCTCGTCGGCTTCCTTCACCGCTGCGCTCGTCTCGGGAGCGATGGGCCCGAACTTGTGGCCGGCTTGGTCGACCATCTCGAAATACAGGGTGCAAAACCGCGGCCGTTGCTCCGGGGGCAGATCAAGCCAAGCGAGCAGTCCGTCCACCCGCGCCGCCGGGGGAACTTTAGTGTCAAAGGCTTGGTAGAATGACGGTCGCATGCCATGGTTTTCCGTTTCCGAGCCGGGCCAGAAAAAGCAGGCGCTGCGCACGCCCTGTTTCTCGGCGGTGATCCACACCGGTTCGCCTTGCGCCCACCAACGGGGGTCGTGGTTGCTCTCCGGCTTGCTCATGCCGAAGGTCTCGCCGATGGCGGGATCGTAGAACCAGTTGCCCACGATGCCGTGGTGCTCGGGCCGCAAGCCGGTGACGAGGGTGTAGTGGTTGGGAAAGGTCTTGGACGGAAAACTCGGTGTCATCCGCGTGGCGTGCACGCCGCCAGCCGCGAGCTTTTTCAGGACCGGGGCGTCGTATTTTTGCAGATAGTCCCAGCGAAAGCCGTCGATGGAGACCAGGATGAGCAACTCTGCAGTGGCCGGGCGCGGGCCCGGCATCGAGCAGGAGGCGACCAGCAGCCCGGCCAGCAACAGGACGCAAGCGGTTGTGTGGCGCTTCATGGCGGAAGTGTTGGCGGGTTGCGCCGATCCGTGCAATCTGCATTCTGTCGAGCATGACCATCCTTCGCCAAGGCTTCGGAGGGCAGGGCAACTTATGAACGAACTTGATCGAATCACCCAGATGGAGGAACGCTATGCGCATTTGCAGCGCCATGTGTCCGAGCAGGACAAGGCCATGCTGGGGCTGACCGAAGAGATCGCCCGGTTGCGGAAGGAAATCACCGCGCTGCGGGCCCGGGTCACCAGCGCGCCGGCCGAAGCCGAGGACTCGACCGACGAACGCCCGCCGCACTATTAAAAGAGCGCGGTGACCTCGACGTGCTGGCCGGGCTCGATGAAAATTTCGCCGGAGAGCGCGGCGGTCTCGTCGTTCTTGTAGAGCTTGCAGGCCACCGGGCCGGTGGCGTCGTTCGTGGACCAGCCCCATTTCCCGATGGAGACAAATTGCATGGGCACGCCCTTGTCCGGGCTGAGGCCGGGGCCGTCGCCGCGGATGAAGAGCTTGTTGCCAATGCCGATGTAGGCGGTGACCAGCAGCCGGGTGGCGCCGTCAATTGAGACGGAGGACTCGGCCGGTGCGGCGGCCTCGCCCGGGGCGTCGGACTCGCCGGAGCGCTCGCCATCCTCGGCGGTCGAGGCGGAGGGCTCGGACATGGCTGCGAGCGTGTCCTCGGGTTTTGGCTTGCGGGGTGCGCGGGGTTTTTTCGGCTTGGGCTCCGCTTCGGCGGATGCAGGCGTGTCGCTGAGGCTGACGGATTCAATCACGGCGGCCGGCTCGGGCGCGGCGCGCGGCGCGCTGGCAGGCGCGGCCTCGAGCCTCGCGAGCGCGCCCTTGAGTTTTTCCTCCAGTTTGGCGGCGATATCCTGTGCGGCGGCCAGCTGCTTGCGGGTGGTGGTTTCGAGCGCGGTCCATTCGCCCGCGGCCTTGGAGATTTTCTCCGCAGCCGCTTTGAGCTGTTCGCTGTTGGCGGCGCGCAACTCGGTGAGCTCCTGTTCGAGGGCCTCGCGATCAGTTTCCTCCTTCTCGGCCAGGGCTGCGTTGAATTCCGCGAGCTTCTCCTGCATGCGGTAGGGCAGATTATCGGCGGCGTGGGCGGTCTTGTGCACGGCCTCCTCCACGGCCTTGATCTGGGCGGCGGCGCGGGCGAGGCTCTCGCCGGCGGCATGCAGGCGCTGGACCTGCTCATTGATGCGCTCGCGCTCCTGCTGGACATATTCGGCGGAGTCGGCGGCGTAATCGATGAGGAAGGGCACCAGGCCAACGACCCCGGCCGCGCCCACGAAAAGCACCGCGGTGATGAAGGGCAGCGGGGCGTAGGGGTTCTTCGCGAAGTAGGCGATGAGGAAGGCCGTGAGCAGCAGGCCGGCGTCAATCAGCAGAAAAATCGTCTTCGAGAGGCGGGGGGCGGGTTCGAGATTCATAGGCGATTCGCGCGCAGGCTGGTTTTCGTCCGGCGCGGGCGGTTTCTCAAGGCTAAACCAGTGGGGCGGCCGGGGAAAATGCGCCTTGTGCGCCCGGCCGCGCGTGGCAGACTGCGGACACAGTCGATGAATTTTTCCCACTTTGTGCGGATTGATCGGGAGCGCCGCGGACTCGAGCGGCATTACGTGGTGCACACGGGCGACCCGAAGTTTACGCTGGAGCTGACCCCCGACCGCGAGGCGCCCGACCGGATCGGGCAAGGCGTCATCAAGCGCGTGTGCGTGCCGAATTCCTGGGCGGGTGACTACGGCCGATACGGCCGGATGCTGGCGGCCGCGCAGGAATTTTTCGCCCAGTCGCACCGGCCGGGCGGCGCGCCGTCACGGCTCTAGGCCGGTCAATTCACCAGCTGGCGCCAGGACACGGCGATGAGCGAGCCGAGCATGCCGATGCGGATGGAGCCCTCGAAGGTGAGCACGACCAGCACCCACTTGAGACCGCAGGTGCTGCGGATGAAGTAGCCGGCGCCGGTCACCAGGATCAGCACGAGGCCTTGCGCGCGGCCGACCGGGTGCAGCAGCAGGGTGGTCATCCAGATGTAGTAAGTGAGGAGGCCGCCCGCCCAGGTGGCGGCCATCCAGTCCACCATGGGCAGTTCGCGCGGGTCGGCGTTCACCTTGATCTGCTTGATCCCCATGTAGCGTTCACTGATCACGAGCTGCCAGAGTTCGAAGACTAGGAAGAGGGGCGCGAGCAGGGCGAAGGGATTCATGCGCGGGCCAATTTCACGGCCAGATCGTGTTGAGGCCAGATTTTATTGCGGGTGCCGGACTGCCGCAATCGGGGATGGAGTTTCGCGGCCCGGCGGGTATTGTCCGGTCAACAGCCACCCGTGACCCGGGCGGCCCAACCCCAATCCCGGAGTCCGCCATGACAGCGATGTTTCTCGTGAAGTATCTTGGCACCGCGCTGGTCGCGGGCGTGGTCGGTGGCTTGGCGATGCAGCTCACCATGCGGCTCATCGCGCGCGGCGGCCACATCAAGGGCGACATGATCCTCGCGCTGGGCAGCCTGATCACCAAGTCGCGTGAAAATGCCTACCGCGTCGGGCTGATCGTGCATGCGACCGGCGCCATTGGGTTCGGGCTGGTCTATACCCTGCTGATGATCACGCTCGGCTACACCGGCCTGCCGCTCTCGCTCATGCTGGGGCTGGGCGTCGGCGCGTTCCACGGCCTGATCGTGAGCCTGATGCTGGTGTGGGTGGTGGCGGACCAGCACCCGCTCGAGGAGTTCAAGGAGGCTGACCTGCTCGTCGGGTTGAGCCACATGGCCGGGCACGTGGCCTACGGCGCCGTGGTCGGGCTGGTGGTCGGCCTGTCGCCGCTGTGAAGCTGGAATCCGGCTGTGGCGTTAATTGGTATTTTTCTTCGAGGGCTCCTTCACATGCATGCCCGCCAGCATGGGCAGCGGCAGGACAATAGTGCCGCGCTCGGCGCCCTTGATCCATTCTAGCCGGAGGGCCTGCGGGCTGACCGTCATCGGGAAAAAGAAGCTGCCGGTGTGCGCTTCAGCGGGGGACAGGATGAGAGGCAGAGCCACGCGACGCCGGGTGAATTCCCCCTCAATCTGGTGCTTGTGCTTCTGGTTGTTCGCGTAGACCACAATGGCGGTCACTGGCACGGCAACCACCCCGGCCACTGCGCCCGTGGCCATGCCACCCCAGGTGCTGGTCATCGCTGCGCCGACGAAAGCACCCGCACCGACCGCGCCGTAAGTGAACGCGGCATAGCCGATGGTGTTCAGGGCAAAGCTGACACCGACCCGCATGTAACGGTCGCGCTGCGCCAGGCTGGCTTTCTCCAGCTGCCATGGATCGGTGCCAGCGGGGACGCCGGCACCGGAATAGTCAGCCAGACTGGCGGCGGTCAGGGTGACTTTTTCATCCGACCCATTGGTGAAAGTCAGAAGAAACTCGTCCCAATAGGCGGATTTTTTCCAAGACCCCGGGCCCTGGTAGATGATGACGGCGTCCAGCCGGGTTTTCATCGGCCCACCACCAAGCTCGACGTCCATCCGCTGCGGCTGGGCGCCCAACGCCGACGCGGCCTGGTATTTGTTGGAGATGCAGCCGGTGAGGGAAATGGTGGCAAGCATCAGTCCGGCAAGCAACGACCTGAAGCGGGCGGGGCACATAAGGGGTGATAATTTCAAATGGAGCCCGGCCGGGAGCGGTTAGGCCCGGTCCGCCGGGAATTGTTCGGTCGCGACCAGCAGGGAAAGCAGGGTGAGGATGATGACGGTGGCGATCATGGCGGAGTGGGGGGCTGACGCTCCTGCGTGAAACCAGCGCCAGGCCATCCGAGGCGAAAATGATGGGACGAATGCATGTGGTGACAGGCACCGAGCATAGCAGGCCGGCAGCGACTGCGTTAATCGATAAACTTGATTCGGCGCATCAAGTAGATCGATAGGCGGGGGAGGTGCTGCGCGTCCCGGAATGAGTGTTGCCAAGCAGGCCGCTGATGACTGGCATGGATTCCCAGATGAACGTCCATCATCTGGAGCTGTTTTACTACGTCGCGCGGCATGGCGGCATCAGCGCGGCGGTGCGGCACATTCCCTACGGCATCCAGCAGCCGGCGGTGAGCGGGCAGATGCGGCAGCTGGAGGAGGATCTGGGCACGAAACTTTTTGAACGCAGCCCGTTCCGGCTCACGCCTGCGGGGGAGCGGCTGGTGGCGCATGTGCAGCCATTTTTCGAAAACCTTGACGGAATTAAGTCGGAACTGCGCGGCGGCGCGGAGCCCGGCCTGCGCCTGGGTGGGGCGGAGCTCGTGCTGCGCGAACACCTGTCGGTGGTGATGCAGCGGGTGCGCGCCCTGCATCCGCGGATGCGGTTGAGCCTGCACGCCGGCGACCAGATCCAGGTCGAGGAGTGGCTGCGCAACGGCCAGATCGATCTCGCGGTCACGTCGGTCGGGGCCCGGCCCCCGCCGCGGCTCCGGCAGATGCGCTTTGTCCGCATCCCGCTCGTGCTGCTGGTGCACCGGAGCTCACCCGTGAAAAGCGCCGGCGAGTTGCTGGCCCAGAAGAAAATCGCGGTGCCGCTCATTGGCCAGCCGGCGAAGACCAGTTTCATGCAGGAGTTTCATCGGGATCTGAAGCGGCGCCGGATCAGCTGGCCGCAGACGGTCGAGGTGACCTCCGCCGAGCTGGTGGTGCGATATGTGGCGAACCGGGAAGGCTACGGGGTGGGCAACCTGGGCATTCCGTCCGTTCTCAAGAAGCACCGGGATGTGCGCGTGCTGCCGCTGGAGGGATTCGAGCCGATGACGATGGGCGCTCTCTGGCGCGGCGAGCCGACGCCACTGATGCGCGCGACGCTGGAGGCGGTGCGGCAGTATTCCCAGGAAACTTTTGCCGCCTGGGCGGTGACGGACAAGCTGCCGTGAATCGCACGCCGCGGCGAGTGACTCCACGCCTGCTCAGTAACCAACAGCTTTTGCGTCGGGCTTGCGCGGGTCAGCTGCGCCATAGCGGAGGCCGGTCTTCGGATCGACGGCAATGCTTTCGCCATCGCCCTGATAGGAACCTTCGTAGGAGGTGCGCTCCTTGAGCGTGTGACCCTTGGCCTTCAGCGCGGTGATCACGTCGGTGCTCATCCCGTAGCGCTCGTAGGTGATGACATCGGGTTTCCACTGGTTATGGATGCGCGGCGCCTCGACGGCCTGCGCGATGGGCATCCCGTGATCGATAACGTTGGTGATGATCTCGAGGACGGTGTTGATGATCGTCGGCCCGCCAGGACTGCCGGTGACGAGCACAAGCTTGCCGTCCTTGAGGACGAACGCGGGCGTCATGGACGAGAGCGGGCGCTTACCGGGGACGATGGCGTTGGCCTCGCCCTGGATAAGCCCGAACATGTTGGCGGTGCCGACCTGCGAGGTGAAGTCGTCCATTTCATTGTTCATGAGAATACCGGTGCCGGGGATGGTGACGCCCGAGCCGAAGGCGCCGTTGAGCGTATAGGTGTTGCTGACGGCGTTGCCGGCGGCGTCGACGATGGAGAACTGGGTGGTGTCGGTGGACTCGGCCGGCGCAGAGGGGGCGAACCGGCCGAGGCCGGGTTGGATGGCATCGGCCGGCGTGGCCTTGTCGGGCGAGAAGTCGGCCATGCGGCCCTTGATGTAGGCCGGGTCAAGCAGCTGCGCGACCGGCACCTTCACGAAGGCGGGGTCACCGGGATATTCGGCCCGGTCGCGGAAGGCGCGCTTCATCACCTCGGCAAAGAGATGATACTTGGCCGAGGAATTGTAGCCGAGCGCGGCGACATCGAACGGTTCAAGCATGCCGAGCATCTGGAGAATCGCGATGCTGCCGGAACTGGGCGGGGGCATGGTGACGATTTCGTAGCCGCGGTATTTGCCCCGCAGGGGCGTGCGTTCGACCGCCGCGTATTTCTTCAGGTCGGCGAGCGTGATGTTGCCGCCGTTCTTTGCCATGGCGTCGGCAATGCGGTGCGCGGTCTCGCCCTCGTAGAACTCGCGCGGGCCGTTCTTTTGCAGGCGGGCGAAGGTCGCGGCGAGTTCGGCCTGTACCCAGTGGTCGCCGGCTTTCCAAAAGGCGCCGTCCTTCAGGTAGATTCTCTTCGACTCTTCGAACTGGCCGAGGAGCTTGTCGGCAAAATGAAACAGTCCGGCGTTGTATTGCGAGACGACGTGGCCCGAGGCGGCGAGCCGGCGGGCGGGCTCGACGACATCGGCCCAGGTTACCTTGCCCGAGCCGTATTTCTGCTGCGCGAGTGCAAAGCCCGCGACCGAGCCGGGCACGCCGCTGGCCTTCCAGCCGACGGTGGACGAGCCGGCGCCCTTGATGATCTTGCCGTCGGGGCCGACATACATATCGCGGCTCGCTGCGGCGGGCGCGGTCTCGCGGTAGTCGATCGCGATGTCCCGTCCGTCGGCAAGGTGGATCAGCATGAAGCCGCCGCCGCCGATGTTGCCTGCGAAAGGGTAGACGACTGTCAGGGCGAGGCCGGTGGCGACGGCGGCGTCCACGGCGTTACCGCCCTTCTGCAGAATTTTCACGCCGGCCTGCGAGGCAAGTTCATGCACGGAGGTGACCATGCTGTGTTCGGCCTCGATCGCGGCGCGCTGCGCGAATAGGTGCAGCGGGCGGGCCAGCACCAGCGCGATGATCAACAGGGAGGACACCAAACGTGAAGTGGTTTGCATGCGGCAATAATTTCCCGCCGCGGATGCGTCACAAGTCACAATTTGGCATTCGCGGATAAAGACTTGTTCAAAACGGCGAGTTGACTATCCTCAGGCCAACCTAACCGGTCTGTTTGTCAGGCTGGCCCCCACATATACTGTATGAATAACGAGAACATTGCTTCCCGGACCTTGCCATCGGCAAGCCTGCGGCGGGTGCGCACCTTCGCGCTCCTCGCCTTTTTCGCCACCGCGGCCACCACGCGGTTCCTCGCCCAAACTCCCGCGGCCGAGCCGCCGAAGAAAGAAGAGGTTGTCGAACTGGCCAAGTTTGTCGCCACCGGGTCCCGTTTCAACGACCGCACGGTGACCCAGTCGCCCGTGCCAATCGACGTGATCAGCGGCACCGAACTGAAGCAGGGTGGCTATAACGAGACCAGCCAGATGCTCCAGGCGAACATCCCCTCGTTCAACTTCCCGCGCCCGTCGCTGACCGACGGCACGGACCATATCCGCCCCGCCACGCTGCGCGGTCTCGCGCCCGACCAGGTGCTCGTGCTGATCAACGGAAAGCGCCGCCACACCAGCGCACTCGTCAACCTCAACGGCTCCATCGGCCGCGGCTCCGTCTCGACCGACTTCAACGCCATTCCCGCGGCGATGATCGAGCGCATCGAGGTCTTGCGCGATGGTGCCTCCGCCCAATACGGCTCCGACGCCATCGCGGGCGTCATCAACGTCATTCTCCGCAAGGACGCCGGCTGGGGCTTCAACCTCGCCTACGGCCGGACCGGCGAGGGCGACGGCAAGGACTACAAGCTCGACTCGTTTGCCGGCGTGCCGCTTGGCGACAAGGGCTCGCTCTTCGTCGATCTCTATCTCCGCGACCACGGCGCGACCAGCCGCATCCAGCCGGACACCCGCCAGCAATATTTCGGCATCAGCGCCACCACCGGCCTGCCGGTCGCCTTCTCGGGCACCTACGGTTCGGGCACGGGACTCAGCCCGTCCAACGGCAACCTCGATCCCCGCGAGTCGATCGTCCGGCGGCTCAACCACCGCTTTGGCGACCCGGAGACGAAGGACAAGGGCATCTGGCTCAACGGCGAATATCCGCTCGAGAACGATATGAGCCTCTACTTTTTCGGCGGCAACAGCATCCGCCATGCGAACGGCGCCGGCTTTTTCCGCCGCGCCGGTGACGACCGCACGGTGCGCGCCATCTGGGGGGACGGTTTCCTGCCCTTCATCGACACCGTCGTGAAAGACCTCTCCTTTGGCGGCGGCGTGAAGGGCAAGGCCAGTAACTGGAACTGGGATCTCAGCACCAACTACGGCAGCAACAGGCTCGACTACCGCACTTCGAACTCCGTCAACGTCACGCTGGGCGCCGCCAGCCCGAAAGCCTTCTACGACGGCCGGCTGAAGTCCAACCAGTGGACCACCAACCTGGACCTGGTCACATCGTTCAACGCCGGCGCGGCCACGCCGCTCAAGTTCGCCACCGGGGCCGAGTTCCGCTCCGAGAAATACAGCATCGGGGCTGGCGAGCCGAACTCCTACCGCAATGGCGGCATCACGATCCTCGACGGTCCCAACACCGGCGGTCTCGCCGCCGTGGGCGCGCAGGTGTTTCCCGGCTTCAAGCCCTCGGACGCCGGCGGCCACTCGCGCAACGCCAAGTCCGTCTACGTCGACTTCCAGCAGGACATCAACGAGCACTGGCTGGTTTCCCTCGCCGGCCGTTTTGAGGATTACAGCGACTTTGGCAACAACAGCACCCTGAAGCTCGCCACCCGCATGGAACTGGGGTCCGACTTCGCCGTCCGCGCCTCGGTCAGCACCGGGTTCCGCGCCCCGCACCTCGCCCAGGAGTGGTTCAGCTCCACCGCCACCAACTTCATCGGCGGGGTGCCGTTCGACATCCTGACCTTCCCGGTGAGCAATCCCGCGGCGATCGCCCTCGGCGCCTCCAGCCTGAAGCCCGAAAAATCGACCAACTGGAGCGGTGGCGTCACTTGGAACCCGAAAAATTCCGGGTTCTCCGGCAGCATCGACTACTACAACATCGAGATAAGGGACCGCATCGTGCTCTCGTCGAACTTCACAGGTGCGCCCATCATCGCCCTGTTGGCGACCCAGGGCATCACCGGCGTCGGTGGCGGACGTTACTTCACCAACGCCGTCGACACGACGACCAAGGGCATCGACCTCAGCGGCCGCTACGTCTGGAAGACGAGCGAGCTGGGCAAGTTCACCCTCACCGGCGGCTACAACCACAACACGACGAAGGCCAACCGCATCAAGACGGCGCCCGCCAACCTTGCGGCCATCACCACCACGCCGCTCTTTGACCTCACGGAAACCATCCGCCTGGAAAAGGGCCAGCCGCGCGACAACATCAACCTCTCGGCCGGCTGGGAAATCGGGAAGTTCTCCCTCCTCGCCCGCGAGGTGCGCTACGGCGAGGTCTCGCTTGTCGCACTCCCCAACGCCACGCAGGCGCAGATCGACGCGCTCACGCCGGGCCGTGATGTTTCGTTCGCGCCCGCCGTGCCCGGCGCGGTCGGTGGCACCACCACCAACCAGCAGGCCATCCTGACCTATGGCGCCAAGTGGCTCACCGATCTCGATGTCACCTATCACTACAGCAAGAACATCTCCTTCTCCGTGGGGGCGAACAACCTGTTCGACACCTACCCCGACGAGAACCTGCGCTCGAAGGTGGTCGGCGGCGTAGCCTTCAACGGCACCGACAACGTCGGCATCTTCCCCTACAACAGCATTTCACCATTCGGCTTCAACGGGGTTTTCTATTACACCAAGCTGAGCCTGAAATTCTAAGCGGGATTTTTGTTCACCTCCGAGGCGCGGGCTGCAAAGCCCGCGCCTTTGCTTTGTCCGCCAGGCGGGCGATCAGGCCGGCATGATGCGCTCGTGCGGCCGGGCGCTGAAGTTCCGGGTAAGGACCACACCCGGGGGCAGCGGCTTGTTGAACCGGTCAATGAGTTTTTTCCGCCAGTAGGTCGGGGTGAATTTGTGGAAGGCGCGGTATTCGCGGCAGAAGTGGCTGGAGCTGGTGTAGCCGCAGTGGCGGGCGACATTCTCCAGCGTGAGCGCGGTGCGGCTCATCAATTCCTGCGCCTGGTCGAGCCGGATGCGCTGAAAGG
>JAYUGX010000108.1:0-22477 GCA_043738215.1 Lacunisphaera sp. | reverse complement strand
CGGGCAGCTGGTCGCACACGCTCTGCAGGTTGGCCGCAATGTTGCCCTCGGCCCCGAGATACATGTCGATCACGGTGGTGATCTCGTCGGGATGGGCGAAGACCGGGCTGATATTCTTGCCCAGGATCTTGGCTAGGGACTCGATCTGCCGGGCGTTGACGGGATCAGCCAGCGCCACGGTCACGGTGTCGCCGAGCGAATTGAGCACGATGGCCCCCACCCGCCGCGCGATGTCCACCGGCAGCTGCTCAAAACCATCGGTCGGAATGGCCACGGTCGTGGGATTGACGTAGGCCACTCCGAGGGTGTCGGCCCACAACTGGCACAGGCGGGCCTTGGGCAACACCGACCGGTCCATCAAATCCTTGAGCAGCCGCATCGGCTCCTCCTTGAGCAAGGCCGCGCGCGCGTCAATCACCTGGGTCTGCGCCGGGACCAGCCGACGCAGCGATTCGAGAAATGTCTCGACGTTACTCATTGGGTGTCTTGTCCGGGCGGCGCGGTGCCGCGCGGAAACGGGCGGAAATATCCTTCTGGTTCAGCAGGCGGGGCGTGCCGGACGACGCCTGGTTGTAATCCAGCTTGGCCTCCTCCTGGATCGTCTTCAGGTCGTAACGCACCAGATAATCCGCCAGGGAGGGAAGCTTGGTTTGGGATGGATGGGGGGGGTTCATGGGGTATTAGATTCGTCGGGGAAAAATTGCCACAGCATCTCCTTCAATTCGGTCATCAGCAGGTCCGCCCGGACATCCTTCCGGATGAAATATGAGGCGCCCTTGGCCACGCATGCCTCGACCACCGCCTCCTCGGAAATGGAGGTCAGCATGACGATGGGCGTGTCCGGCTTGAGCGCGCGGATTTCGCCCAGGGCCTTCACCCCGTCCACGCGGGGCATGTTGATGTCGAGGATGATCAATTCCGGGTCGCTCGTCCCGCACTGGTCGATGGCATCCTGCCCGTCGCGCGCTTCCACCAAGGTGCAATTGATGTTCGTGCTCAATACCCGGCCGACGAAAACCCGCATATAGGTTTCATCGTCAACCAGCAAAATCCTGAGTGGAGTGGCGCGGTTTATCATGCAAAAAAGCTAAACTGACGTGGGCTATCCAGTATCCACCGGTATTGTCCGGGCGCAAGCGCCAACCCCCGGCGCTCCCCTCCGGTCTTCACCCACCTGCCCGCGAAAAACCACCGCTCAGATATGAATCGCCTCGTTGGTCGTGGCGGCCGCCGCCTCGGCCAGTGCTTCCGACAACGTCGGGTGGGCGTGGATCGTGTGATGGATGTCCTCGATCGTCGCCTCGAGGTTCATCGCCAGTCCATACTCGGCGATCAGCTCGGTCGCCTCGTTGCCGATGATGTGCACGCCGAGGATCTCGCCGGTTTTCGCGTCGCTGATGACCTTCACAAAACCCTCGGAGTCGCCCGACGCCACGGCCTTGCCGGACGCGGTGAACGGGAACTTGCCGACCTTGTAGTCGAGCTTCTTCTCCTTGCAGGCCTTTTCGGTCAGCCCGGTGCTGGCCACCTGCGGCTGGCAGTAGGTGCACCCGGGGAAATTGCCGACCTGCTTCGGCTTGCTGTGGCCGAACATGCCATTGACGGCCTGGACCGCCCGGAAAGTGGCGACATGCGCCAGCCAGGGCGGGCCCTGAATGTCGCCTGCGGCGTAGATGCCGGGCACGCTGGTCGCGTAATCGGCGCCGACCTTCACGAAGCCGCGGTCGAGGTCGAGCTTCACCTTGGTCGAAAGCAGGCCCTCCAGCGCGGAAGTGATGCCGATGGCGACGAGCACGCTCTCGGCCTCGAGCTCCGTTTTCGTTCCGTCCTTCACGAGGTCGAGCTTCACCGAACCGGCGCCGACCTTGATGTTCTCACTCTTGGTGTTCGTGTGCACCGTGATGCCCTGCTTGGCAAAGCTGCGCTCGAGCGCCTTGGCCACGTCCTCATCCTCGACCGGCAGGATCTGCGGAAGCATCTCGACGAGCATCACCTTGCAGCCGAAGGCGTTGAAGAAATACGCAAACTCCACGCCGATGGCGCCGGCGCCGATGATCACCATGGATTTCGGCAGCGCCTTCGGCACGAGCGCCTCACGCGAGGTCTGCACGCGCACACCGTCAACCGGCAGCCCGGGCAGGGCCTTGGGCTTCTGGCCGGTGGCGAGCAGGATGTTTTTCGTGCGGAAAAATTTCCCCTTATGCTCGCCCCCGGTGATCTCGACCATGCCGGGGATGGTAACCTGCCCCTTGCCGACGAAGTAATCCACCTTGTTTTTCTTGAAGAGGAACTCGATGCCCTTGGACATCTGGTTCGAGACGCCGCGGGAGCGCTGCATGACCTTCTCAAAGTCAAACGCCAGGCCCTGTACGCTGAAGCCGAAAAACTCGGCCTTCTGGAAGGTGCGGTAGAGCTCCGCGCTCTTGAGCAGCGCCTTGGTCGGGATGCAGCCCCAGTTGAGACAGGTGCCGCCGGCGCGCTCGAGCTCGATGCAGGCGACCTTCTTGCCGAGCTGGCCGGCGCGGATTGCGCCGGCATAGCCCGCCGGGCCGCCGCCAATGACCACCAAGTCGTAAATCGTGTCGGACATAATTGGAATCTGTGAGCGGGCAAAGTCGCCTTACCAGCCACATCCGTCAAACGGAAACTAGGCGAGTTACCACGAAGGACACAAAGTGCACGAAGCCAGATTGGCCCGGACTAATTGGCCACAAAAAGTCACGAAAAGACCGGATCCCACTGTCGGTAATCTTCCGTGCGCCTATAGGCGCCTTTAGAGCTTCATCTGTCGGCGAACTTTTGTGACTCTTTGTGGCAATAATGCCTTGGACCGGTGCATCCATGGCTCCAATCCCGTCTCTCCACTTCGTGTCCTTCGTAACTTCGTGGTTAAATCAATGACGCGGCCTAGATATCGATCACGTCGTCCCGCTTCGCCGGCGGCGGAGCCGCCGGCGGGCGGGGCGGCAGCACCCGGCTCATCACCAGGTTGGTGACGCTGACAATCAGCGCGCCGAACAGGGCCGACCCGAAGCCGGCCACATGGAAACCGTTCACCAGCCGGCCGACGAAGTAGAACAGCACGGCATTGATGATCCAGATGCCGATGCCGAGGGTCAGGACGATGAACGGCAGCGTGAAGAGCAGCAGCAACGGCTTCAGCACCGTGTTGAGAAAGCTCAGCAGCACCACCACGAGAAAAAGGGTCAGGCCGGTGTCATAGCTGATGCCGGGCACGAGCACGGCGCTCAGCACCACGCCGAGGGCCAGCCCCGCCCATCGCACCAGCAGATTGACGAATCCGTTGTTCATTGAATGATGGCCTTAACCTTTGCCGCGCCCCCCCGCGGAGCAATGAAAATTCTCATCGTCCAGGACTACCTCCGCAGCGGCGGCACCGAGCGCCAGTCCGTCTTCATGGCCACGGCGTTCGCCCGGGCCGGGCACGAGGTCACCCTCCTCACCTTCCGTCCGCGGGGAGTGCTGGCGCTCGACGGCGAGCAGCAGCCCTTTGCCTTCCGCTCCCTGCAGCCGTTCGACACCGGCCTCGACTGGTTCGCCCCCGGCCTGTTGCGGGCGGCGGAGGAGGCCGCCCCGGACCTCGTGCTGTGCATGGGCCGCATGGCGAACTGTTACGCGAGCTTCATCGCGGGCCGGCTGCCCCGCGCCGCCGTCATCTGCACCATGCGCACGGGCAAGCTGCTGCCCGCGCTCTTCGTCCGCTCGCTGCGCCGGTGCCGGCATGTCGTGGCCAACAGCCACGTCGCCAAGCGCGTGCTCGCCGACGTATATGACATCCCCGCGCACAAGATCACGGTCATCCACAACCCCGTGCTGCGCTTCACCGATGACACCGCTCCGCGCAACCAGACCCTGCGCCGCTACCACGGCGCCACCCAGGGCACGGTCGTCCTGCTCAACGTGGCGATGTTCCGGCCGGAGAAAAATCAGCGCGAACTCATCGAGATCTGCGCCCGGCTGCCGGGCTACGTCGACTGGCAGCTCTGGCTCGCGGGCGAGGGCCCGGCCCGGAAAAAATGCCAGCGGCTCGCCCATGACCTCGGACTCGGCTCGCGGGTGAAATTCCTCGGCTACCAGCCCGAGCCCACGCCGCTCTACCACGCGGCCGACCTGGCCTTGCTCGCCTCGCAGAGCGAGTCGCTCTCGAATTTCCTCATCGAGTCCCAGCTGCACGGCCTGCCGGCCGTCGCCTACGACATCGTGGGTGTCGGCGAATGCTTCGCGCCCGACCGCTCCGGCTGCCTCATCGCCAACCACGACCAGAACGGTTTCCTCGCGGCGCTTGACCGGCTCATCCGCGAGCCCGCCCTGCGCAAGCGCTTCTCCGACCACGGCCGGCGGCACGCCCAGTCCCATTTTGTCCCCGAGCACCAGGTGCAGGCGCACCTGAATCTCTTCCGCGAGCTGACGAAGGCCTGACGGGCCCGCGCCCGGCGGCTCCTGACAGCGTTATGTCAGCAGGCATGGGTTGAAACCCGCGCCGGTTTGCGTTCCGCTGATTCGTCATCATTCAGTGCCTCCCGTGCCGATCCCACCCGCCCCCGAGTCCATCCGCCTGCGCGGCGTCCGCCAGAACAACCTCAAGGGCTTCGACCTCGATCTCCCGCTGGGCAAATTCATCGTCGTCACCGGCCTGAGCGGCGCCGGCAAGTCCTCGCTGGTGTTCGACACGCTCCACGCCGAGGGCCAGCGCCGCTACGTCGAGACCTTCAGCGCCTATACCCGGCAGTTCCTCGAGCTGCTCGACAAACCCAAGGTCGACTCGGTCGAGAACATCCGTCCGTCCATCGCCATCGAGCAGACGAACACGGTCAAGACCTCCCGTTCCACCGTCGGCACCATGACCGAGCTGACCGACTTCGCGAAGGTCTGGTTCAGCCACGTCGCGGAGTGCTTCGACCCCGCCACCGGCGAGAAGGTCGAGGACGACAGTCCGACGACCATCTGGCAGAAAACCCACGCCGCACATTCTCGCGACACGCTGCTGCTCTGCTTCCGCATCGCCAAGCCCGACAATCTCAAGTGGACGGAGGTGCTCGCCAGCATCAAGGGCCAGGGCTACATGCGCGTGCTCACGCCCGGCAAAAAGCGCGCTCTCAGCCTCGAAAAAATCGAGGACCTGCTGGCTCTGCCTGCTCCCCGCTCCCGGCTTCCCGCTGCCACTTATGTTTTCGTCATCCAAGATCGTCTGGCCATTGCCGCGGAAAACAAATCCCGGTTCCTCGAAGCCACCGAAGCCGCCCTCCATTTCGGCAAGGGTGAGATCCATCTCTTCGGCTCTCAACCCGCAACCCTCAACTCTCAACCGTTTCCCCCGGCGGGTCATTTTTCCCGCGGCCTCCACTCGCCGAAGACCGGACGCACTTTCCGCGCCGCCTCACCCGGATTGTTCTCGTTCAACTCCCCGCTCGGCGCCTGCCCGAAGTGCCGCGGCTTCGGCCGGGTCATCGACATCGACTACCGCCTCGCCATCCCCGACCACTCGGTGTCCATCGACGACGGCGCCATCAAGCCATGGGAAGGTGAAGTCTACGGCGAATCCAAGAAGGATCTGCTCAAGTTTACCGGGAAGCTGGGCATCCCCACCAATATTCCCTTCGCCAAGCTCACCGCCGCACAGAAGTCCTTCGTCATCGATGGCGAAAAGGACTATGGCTTGGTGCCGGGCCGGAAGTGGCCGAAATACTGGTATGGGCTGAAGGGCTTTTTCCGCTGGATGGAAAAGACGACCTACAAGATGCACGTGAGGGTCTTCCTCTCCCGTTACCGGGCCTACAACCGCTGCCCGGATTGCGACGGCGCCCGGCTCCAGCCCGAGGCCCGCTGCTGGAAATGGCGCGGTTACACCCTGCCGCAGCTCTACCAGCTTCCCATCAGCGAACTGCTGGTGTTGGTGGCCTCGGACTCGTCACTAGTCACTCGGCACACGTCGCATGGCGCGCACAGCGCCTCGATCGCCCACGACTCGATTGTCACGCGCCTGCGCTACCTCGAACAAGTCGGCCTCGGCTACCTGACCCTCGACCGCTCCTCGCGCACCCTCTCCGGTGGCGAAGTCCAGCGCGTCAACCTCACCTCCTGCCTCGGCACCTCGCTGGTCGACACGCTCTTCGTCCTCGACGAGCCGTCCGTCGGCCTGCACTCGCGCGACATCGACCGCCTCCTCGGCATCATCCGCACGCTGACCGACGCCGGCAACACCGTCGTCGTGGTCGAACACGACGAGGCGATGATCCGCGCCGCCGACCACGTGGTCGAGATCGGCCCCGAGCCGGGCGCGCGCGGCGGGGAAGTCGTCTTCCAAGGCGACGTGGCTGGCATGCTGCGTTCGCCGCGCAGCATCACCGGCGCCTACTTCTCCGGTCGCCAGCACGTTGACACCCCGGCGCAGCGGCGCCCGCCGCCAGTCCGCTGGCTGTCTTTCACCAACGCCACCAAGCACAATCTGAAAAACCTCTCGTTCCGTCTGCCGTTGCAGCGCCTCGTCTGCCTCTCCGGCGTGTCTGGCTCCGGCAAATCCACCCTCCTCGACAATGTCATCTGCCAGGGGCTGCTCACGCAGCGCAACCTGATGACCGAGGATCCGGCCGAGATTGAGGCGGTCAAGTCCGACCTCGCATTTTCCGAGGTTGTGCTCGTTGATCAGTCGCCACTCAGCCGCACGCCGCGCTCCAACCCCGCCCTCTACTGCGAGGCTTGGGAGCTCATTCGCGAACTCTTCGCCACCGTGCCCGCCGCGCTGGCGGCCGGCTTCAGTCCCTCCAGCTTTTCCTTCAACAGCGGCGACGGCCGTTGCGACCACTGCCAGGGTCTCGGCAGCGAGCGGGTGGAGATGCAGTTTCTTTCCGATGTCTTTGTGCCCTGCCCTATCTGCGAGGGCCGCCGCTTCAAGCCCGAGACGCTGGCCATCACCTGGCACGGCCACTCCATCGCCGACCTGCTCGCCACGACCGTCGCCGACTCCCTGATGATTTTTGCGGCCCACCCGGAAATCCACCGCCGCTTGGCCGCACTCGACGAAGTCGGCCTCGGCTACCTGCCACTTGGCCAGCCATTGAATACTCTCTCCGGCGGCGAGTCCCAGCGCCTCAAGCTCGTCCGTTATCTCAGCGATTACTCTTCCGAGTCTTCTCTCGTCACTCATCACTCGTCACTTGTCACTCCTGCAGCAGCCCTGCTCCTGCTGGACGAGCCCACCACGGGTCTCCACCGCCACGACGTGAAGCGCCTGCTCGACGTGCTCCAGCGCATCGTGGATCGCGGCCACAGCATCGTGGTCATCGAGCACAATCTCGACGTGCTCAAATCCGCCGACTGGATTCTGGAGGTCGGCCCCGGCGCCGGCGCGCAGGGCGGCCGGATCATCGCCGAGGGCCCGCCCGAGGAGATCGCCCGGGCCGACACCGCCACCTCGCCGTTCCTGCGGCCGGCCCTCGCCGAGTGTCATATAATAGATGACACTCTCGTCGCCGCGGAGGACGCTGCGCCCTATCAGGCGGGCCTCGCGATGGCTCCGGGTGAGATGACCTTGATTGGGGCCCGCGAGAATAACCTGAAGAACATTTCCGTTTCCATTCCGCACCGGCAGTTGTCGGTCGTCACCGGCGTGTCCGGCTCGGGAAAGTCCACTCTGGCCTTCGACATCATCTTCGCCGAGGGCCAGCGGCGCTTCATGGAATCAATGTCACCCTACGCGCGGCAATTTGTCGAGCAGCTGCCCCGGCCCGACATCGACCGGCTCAGCGGCATCCCGCCCACCGTCGCCATCGAGCAGCGCGTCACCCGCGGCTCGCGCAAGTCCACCGTCGCCACCATCACCGAGGTCGCGCAATACCTGCGCCTGCTCTACGCCCGGCTCGGCGTGCAGCATCACCCCAAGTCGGGCCGCGCGGTGACGCCGCTCTCGACCGGACAGCTCCGCACGCTGCTTGCCCAGACCCTCGCCTCTTTAAAGGCCAGAAAGGCGAAGCATCTTTATCTCTGCGCCCCGCTCATTCGCGGCCGCAAGGGCCACCACGAGCCCATCGCCAAGTGGATCGGCAAACAAGGCTATGAGCTGATGCGCGCCGACGGCCGGTTGCTGCGCACCGACACCTTCCAGAAACTCGACCGCTACAAGGAGCACGACATTGAAGCCGTCGTCGCCGACCTGAAGGGCAAACCCAGCAAGGAAACGATCGCCACGGGGCTGGCGCTGGCCCTCAAGCTCGGCAAAGGTTCCTGCTTCCTCCTGACTCCCGCCGGCGAAATCCTGAGCTGGTTCTCGACCACTCGGACCGATATCGGGAGTGGCGAATCCTTTCCCGAGTTGGAACCGAAGCATTTCTCCTTCAACTCGCCCAAGGGCTGGTGTCCGACTTGCCGCGGTCACGGCCGCATCTATGACTGGATGCTCGCGGAGAAGGACGAGGATGAACAGCTCCCGGTCGAGCTGGCCGACCTGAAAGCCAGTCTGAAATCCGAGATAGAAAATCAAAAATCCACCGTCTGCCCCACCTGCCACGGCGAGCGGCTCAGTCGCATCGCCCGGGCAGTGAAACTTCCGCTCAAGAACGGCGACCCGCTCTCGCTGCCCGCGCTGACCCGTCTGACGCCCGACGACCTGCTCGCGAGCCTCCGCAATCTGCAGCTCGACGGCCGCGGGAAGCTCATCACGCAGGACATCATCCCGCAGATTGAGGAGCGACTGCGCTTTCTCGGCCAGGTCGGCCTCGACTACCTGCAGATGGACCGGCCCACCGAGACGCTTTCCGGCGGCGAAGCCCAGCGCATCCGCCTCGCCGCCCAGCTTGGTTCCAACCTTTCCGGCGTGCTCTATGTGCTCGACGAGCCATCCATCGGCCTGCATGCCCGCGACAACGAGCGGCTGATCGACACGCTCATCACCCTGCGCGAAAAGGGCAACACCGTCCTGGTGGTCGAGCATGATGACGTCGTCATGGCGCGCGCTGACCGCATCATCGACCTCGGTCCCGGCGCCGGCATCCACGGCGGCACCGTGCTGGCCAACGACACCCCCGCCGCTATCAGGCAGAACCCCACCTCACTGACCGGCCTGTTTCTCTCGCATGGGATCAATCACCCGATACGGGGAACGTATCGGGATGTTTCCTGTAGGAGCCTGCTTGCCGGCGATAAACGCGCCCCATCGCCTGCAAGCAGGCTCCTACACCAAGATCCCGCGCTCGCCTGGCTCGAACTCACCGGCATCAACTACCGGAATCTCCGGGACCAAACGCTCCGGCTGCCGCAAAGCCGGCTCATCATGGCCTGCGGCCCCAGCGGCGCCGGCAAGTCCACCCTCTTCCGCGACATCCTTCATCCGGCGGTAAGTTGCGCCATCAAGCAGAAAAAAAACAAGCTGACCGGCAAAGACTTTGTCCGCCTTGCCAAGTTCGAATCCGACGACTTGTCACTTGTCACCCGTCACCCGTCACTGCCTTTCGCTGAGCTGCTCGGCGCCAACGGCTTCAAGTCCGTCATCGAGGTCGACCAGTCGCCGATCGGCAAGACCCCGCGCTCCACGCCCGCCACCTATCTCGGCATCTTCGATCTCATCCGGCAGTTCTTCGCCTCGCTCCCGGAAGCCAGGATGCGCGGTTATACCGCCAGCCGCTTCTCCTTCAACACCACGGGCGGACGCTGCGAGACCTGCTCTGGGGCCGGCCGGATCAAATTCGAGATGGCCTTCATGCCCGACTCCTACCTGCCCTGCGACGCGTGCGGCGGCTCGCGCTACAGCGCGGAGCTGTCCGACATCGCCTGGAAGGGCAAGACCATCGGCCAGGTGCTGCAACTGTCGTTCGACGAGGCGGCGGTGTTTTTCGATTTCCATTCGCAACTCTCGCAGGTCTGCCAGCTCATGGTCGATTGCGGTCTCGGTTACCTGACGCTGGGGCAGACCAGTCCGTCGCTCTCCGGCGGCGAGGCCCAGCGGCTCAAGCTCGTCACGGAACTGGCCGGGGGCCTGCGCACCTACCGGGAGCGCTCGCACAACATCGCGGTGCGCAATCTCTACCTGCTGGAAGAGCCGACCATCGGGCTGCATCTGAGCGACTGCGAGAAACTCATCCGTGTGCTGCACAATCTCGTGGACCAGGGCCACACCGTCGTCGTCATCGAGCACCACCTCGACCTGCTCGCCGAGGCCGACTACGTGGTCGAGCTCGGACCGGACGGCGGACCCAACGGCGGCGAGATTCTCTACCAGGGCCCTCTCGCCGGCCTGCTCAAGGTGAAGCACAGTCCCACCGCGCCGTATCTACGGGAGAAGCTAAAAAGGTAATCTGGAGGGCGCGCGTCTCTGCGCGCCACGAACGTGAATTCGGCCCACAGGGACGTGGGCCCTCCACCAATCCTAAGCGTTCGCCAGTGGCAGGCTCGGGGCGATCTCCAGCGCGTAGCCGGATTCGTTCACGCCGCCCGCCTCGCGCTCGGCCCACGCCGCAAAGGCGATCATCCCCGCGTTGTCGCCGGTGTGCTTCGGTTGGGCGCGAAAAAACGCGACGCCCTGCACCTTGGCCATTTTTTCCAGTTCGGCTTGCAGGGTTTTGTTGTTCGCCACGCCGCCCGACAGCCCGAAGCTGCGATACCCTCCCCGCTCCAGTGCCAGCTTCGACTTGCGCACGAGCGACTCGAACACCGCCCGCTGGTAGCTGGCGCAGAGGTCGGCGCGGCGGCGCTCGATGTCCGCCGGCGGCATTTTCTCCAATTGGTAGCGCAGACTCGTCTTCAGTCCGGAAAAACTGAATTCGAGCGACGCACGCTGGGCCACCGCCTTGGGAAAATCAAACGCCGAGGCGTTGCCCGTCGCCGCCAGTCTCTCGACCTGCGGCCCGCCGGGATAGCCGAGCCCGAGCAGCTTGGCGCCCTTGTCGAGCGCCTCGCCCGCCGCGTCGTCGAGCGTCGAGGCCAGCAGCCGGATGCGCCGCGACTCATCGAGCGAGAACAAGGCAGTGTTGCCGCCAGAGACAAGCAGCCCGAGATGCGGCAGCAGTTTCGCAAACTCAGCATCGAAGGCCGCCGGATCCGCCGCGTGCAGGGCGATGAAAGGCGAAAAGGCGTGCGCCCGCAGGTGATTCACTCCGACGATCGGCACGCGCCAGGCCAGGCCGAGGCTCTTGGCGGCGGACAAACCCATCGCCAGGCACGCGGCCAGTCCGGGGCCGCTGGTCACGGCGATCCGGGAAATCTTCCCGGCCGGCACTGCAGCCAGCGCGCGTTGCAGCAATGGGCCGAAGTGAGACAAGTGCTCGCGGCTGGCGAGGTCGGGCACGACGCCGCCGTAGGCCTCGTGCAGGGCGATCTGGCTGTGCACCCATTCGTCAACCAACCCGCGCGAGGGATCAAAGACGGCAACCGCGGTCTCGTCGCAGGAGCTTTCGAGGGCGAGGATCATGAGCGGTTGTTTTGTAGCGGCGCTCCAGGAGCGTCGGACGGCGGTTGCCGACCGCCGCTACAGAAGCTCTTGGGATTTACGCTCATGGTTTCGCTCTTGTCGCCAGCACGCCGGTCAGAACCTCCGTGGCGGCGGCGAGCTGGACGTCCTCGATGCGCTGGAAGCCGAAGCGGTCGTTGAACTCCACCGGCGCGGTGAGGTCGGTCCGCGTCTGCTGGAGCCGGAGCTTGGCCTCGTCATCCGGCGAGATCTCGATTTCGACGTGCGGCATGATGCCCTTCTCGTGGATGGTGATGCCGCTGGGGGTGTAGTAGCGCGCGGTGGTCAGGCGCAAGCCCTCGCCATTCTGCAACTCGAGCACGCTCTGCACGGAGCCCTTGCCAAAGGTCTTTTCGCCTACGATGACCGCGCGCTTGGTGTCCTTCATCGCCCCGGAGACAATCTCGGCCGCGCTGGCCGTGCCGCCGTTGACCAGGATCGCCACCGGGTAGGTGCGGCGGGTGTGGGCGCCGTCGGACTTGAAATTCTCCCGCGACTCCGGCCTGCGGCCCTGGGTGTAGACGATGAGCTCGCCCTTCTCGAAAAACTCGTTGCACACGTCGATGGCCGCGTCGAGCAGTCCGCCGGGGTTGTTGCGCAGGTCGAGCACCAGCGCGCGCAGGCCCTGCTTTTCCAGGCCGGTCAGCACGGTCCGGAATTCCTCGCCGGTGCGCTCGCTGAAGACCGTGATCTGCAGGTAGCCGATGCCGCCGGGCAGCACCGTGGCGTTCCGCACGCTGTCGAGCTGGATGTGCTCGCGCTTGAGCTTGAAGTCGATGGTCTGGTTCTGGCTCGGGCGAAAGATCGTCAGCGTCACCTCGGTGTTGGGCTCGCCGCGCACCAGGTGCAGCGTCTTCTCGACGGTGGGGTTTTCGATCGTCTTGCCGTTGATCTTCACCAGCCGGTCGCCGCGGCGCAGGCCGGCGCGCTCGGCCGGGGTGCCGGCGATGGGCGTGATGATGACAATCTGGCCGTCGCGCTGCTCCACCTGGATGCCCACCCCGCCAAAGGCGTTGGTCAGTTCCTCCTCGGTCTCGCGGTATTCGTCGGCGCGGAGAAACGAGGAATGCGGGTCAAGCTGGCTGAGCATGCCGTCGAGCGCGGCGCGGGTGAGGTCGTCGTAGCCGGCCTTGGCGTCGCCCACGTAATTCTCCTTCACCGTCTGCATCACATCGCGGAAATACTTCACGTTCCGGTCGCGCTCGCGGTCGGGCCACCAGCTGGGCGCGCCGGCGCGGGAGGAGCCGAGTCCACCCGGGCCGGCTGCATACTGGGCCAGCCCGTAGCCGGCGAGGATGGCCGCCCCGATGAGCAAAAAACGTTTGAGCATGGCTTTCAGTGGCCGCAAATGCTTGGCTTGGCAAATGGGTTCCTCGTCAGACTTCTTCGAAATCTTCTCCACGGAGCCGGCGGCGGCCACCGGGGTGCCCTTCGCCCGCTTCATGGAGCTGGCGATGTATCACCCCACCGCCGGGTATTACACCCGCGATTTCAAGCGCGTGGGTCGGGACGAGAAGGCCGACTTTTTCACTTCCACGACCTTCAGCCCGGTCTTTGGCGAACTGGTGATCGCCGCCGTCGTGAACCTGCTCGCCCCGGCCCCGCCGGCGGACTTTGTCTTCGTCGAGATCGGCGCCGAGCCGGGCGGAGGTATCCTGCGCGGGCTGGCGCATCCGTTCGCCGGCTATCAGACAATTTCCCTCGGCCAGCCGTTCACCCTGCCGCCGCGCAGCGTGGTGTTTTCCAATGAACTGTTCGACGCCCAGCCGTTTCACCGCGTGGTCTGGCGCGGGGGCAAATGGCGCGAGCTGGGCGTCGCCCTGACCGGCCGCACTCTGCGCGAGGTCGAGCTGCCGGAATTCTCGGTTGAGGTAGCGGCCCACGCCGGCCGCCTGCCGAAAGCCGCCGCGGAGAACTACCACATCGACCTGCCCCTGCGCACCGTCCCCATGCTGGAGCGCATCGTCGGCCAAAAATGGGCCGGACTTTTCCTGGCCTTCGACTACGGCAAATACTGGCAGGAGCTGGCCGAGAACATTCCCGCCGGCACCGGCCGCACCTATCACCGGCAGAAAATGGGCAGCGACTTGCTCGCACGGCCCGGCCGGCAGGACCTGACCTGCCACATTTGCTGGGACTGGCTTGAGGACGGACTCGCCCGCGCCGGTTTTGGCGAGGCCCGCGTCGACTCGCAGGAGGCCTTTTTCATGAGCTACGCCGCCGGGCCACTGGCCGCCATCACCGCCGCCGAGGCGGGCAGTTTCAGTCCGCGCAAACGCATGCTGATCCAGCTCCTGCACCCTGCCAACATGGGGCAGAAGTTTCAGGCGCTCCATGCTTTACGCAAATAAGCGCGGCTCGCGCCCGATTTCCAAATTTCCCTTGCTAAGCAAACAAGCCGTCCTTTACTCACGACCCTTTAACTCCAGAAACACCATGCCACGAATTTGCGCCATCACCGGTCGACGCCCCACCAAGGGCAAGATCATCAACCGCAAGGGTCAGTCAAAGAAAAGCGGCGGCATCGGCACGCACGTCACCAGCCTGACGACCCGTTGGTTCCGTCCGAACCTGCAGTGGATCAAGGTCAAGCTGCCCAACGGCGGCTCCAAGCGCATGTGGGTCTCGGTCAAAGCCATCAAGGCCGGCCTCGTCCAGAAGGCCTGACCTCTTCCCTCCTCTTTCCGACCCGCAGCCGCAAGCTGCGGGCTTTTTCATGCCAACAGGTCGCGGTATTCCGCGTGCCGCTCGATGAACTTCGCCACGTAGGAGCATTGCGGCACGATTCTCCGGTTCGCCTGGCGGGCATCGGCCAGCGCCGCGCGAACGAGTTTCTCCGCGATACCCCGGCCGCGCAGCTCCGGCGGCACGACGGTGTGGGTGAAAATCATCCGCCCGTCCTCCAGCTCGTATTCGCAGATCGAAAGGTGCCCGTCGACCACCGCCTCGTAGCGGTGGTCGGCCGCGTTGTGCTGGACCGCAGGCTCATTGGACATGCCGCCATCCTACCCGGCCGCACGCCGTTGGCAAACGCTACTCCTCGATCGCCCCGCGGATTTCCCGCAGATGCTGGCGAAACGTGAGCGCGGGATTCGCCTGCCGCTTCGCGAGATATTCGGCCAGCCGCAATTGCTCGCGCAGCATCCGGCCAGCCCGCACAGCCCCGGCCTGCGCCCGCTCGGTCTCCCCAATGCCGCGCGCGCTGCGGAGGATCTCATCCAACCGGGCTCGCGGCACGACCACGGCGCCGTCGTCATCCGCAAAGACAAAGTCAGCCGGCGTCACCAGCCCCGCGCCGAGGCGCGCCGAATCAAACACCGTGGGCTCACGTGCATCGAGCCGCTGCGGGCCGGCCGGGCAGGTGCCGTAACTGAAGACCGGCAGCCCGATGGCACGCAGCTCGGCGGTGTCGCGGTGCAGGCCCCAGAGCAACACCCCCGTCAGCCCGCCGGCCCTGACTTCCAGCACGGTCAGGTCGCCGATGCAGCCCTCGTCGCTGCGACCGCCGTTGTCGATGACCAGCACGTCGCCCTTTTGCGCCGACTGCACCGCCTCGAGAAAGACATCCACGCTCCCGTAATGCCGGACGGGGCGCGCCGGGCCGCACACGCACATCCCCTCCTCAAGCGGCCGCAGGCCGGGTGGGGCCACGCGCAGCGGCACCTTCAGCCGCACGCACGCGTCAGCGATCAGCGGGGTCGACCATCCGGGGAATTCTCCCGCGACTGAAGGCAGTTTATACATTGGAGCGGCACCCAGTTTCCCCAAGCCGCACCGGACTGGCCAGTCTGCATTGCCGGCCGGCCGGCACAGCCGCCGACGGAATCGCGCGAACAGTTCAGCCTTTCGCGCCGGTTTTGCCGTGCAAGCGGGCCAGCAGGGCCTCGACGTCCTCGCGCCCCTCGATTTTCAGAACCCACAGCAGCGCGGCATACACGGCGCACGCGACCGGGATCAGCCCCGCGACCACCACCAGGTCCTGCGCCTTGCCCGCCAGCGGCAGTTGGGCCGCGAGTTTCACCCCGCCCCACACCACCGCGCCCATGAGGGCGCTGGCCACGACAATTTTGCCGAGATTGGGCAGCAGGGGGGCAAAGCTCAGGCCCGCCTGCTTGCGCGACAGGCGGGTTTGCAAATACCAGGCCTGCACCACCACCGCGAGATTGCTGGCCGCGGCCAGGCCGATGGTGGAGAACCAGTGCATCAGGGCCACGCTCAGGACGAGGTTGACAGCAAAGCTTAGCACCGCGGCCCGCACCGGCGTCGCCGTGTCCTTCAGCGCGTAGAAGCCGCGCAGCACCACCGTGGTGAAGGACAGGAACGGCAGCCCGAAGGCGTAAACCGCAAGTATGGGCGCCATGAGCGACGTGTCACTCGCATGAAATTCTCCGCGCTGGAACAGCAGCCGCACGATGGACTCGCTCAGCATCGCCAGGCCCAGCGCCGCGGGTATGTTGAGGACCAGCACGAGCCGCAGCCCCTTGTGGTAATCCTCGCTGAGCTTGCCCCAGTCCCCGCGCGCTGCGTGGAGCGAGATGAGCGGGAAAACCACCGTCGCGATCGCCGCCGCGAACACGCCGATGGGCAGCTCCATCACCCGCGTGGCCCAGTTCAGCACCGCGACGGCCTGATCGTTCAGCGACAGCCCGATCAGGCGGGAAACGGAAATATTGATGAGATAGACCGCCGAGCCGATGACGGTCGGCGCCATCAGCCGGACGATCTCGCGCACCCTGTCGTCGGCCCGCAGGTCAAAGCCCGGCCGCCAGCCCTCTTTCCACAGCACGACCGCCGGCACGGCCATTTGCAAAAAGCCCCCCACCAGCACGCCGCCGCAGAGCAGGTTCATCCGCGCCGTGTCGCCCCACGCCCACCAGCTGCCCAGCCCGAGCGCCGCGATGATGGCGAGGTTCAGCCAGACCGGCGACAGCGCCGGCTCGGTGAAGCGGCCCAGCACCTGGCACGCCGCGCTGAACGCCGCCGCGAGGCAGACAAAGATCATGTAGGGGAAAAGAATGACCGCGAGCTGGGCGCCCAGCAGGATCCGCTCCAGCGTGTCCGCCTCCATCCTGAAATTGCCGGCCAGTCGCAGCAGCGCCCCCGCATTGGCCATGACCAGCATCGCCAGTACCACCACGGCGGTCGTGACGACTAGCAGCCAGCTCGACACCTTGGTCACCAGCGAGAACGCGCCGGCGCGCTGCTTGTGTTCCAGCTCGTGGCTCATGGTCGGCACGAAGGCCGCGGTCAGGGCACCCTCCCCGAGCAGCCGGCGGAACAGGTTGGGCAGCGTGAAGGCCGAGACAAAGGCCGAGCTTAGCGCGCTGGTGCCAAACACCGCGGCAATCAGGATCTCGCGCCCCAGCCCCAGCACGCGCGACACCACGGTGGCGGTCGCGACGACGCTGATGTTTTTCAGGTGCTTCGACACAGCCGCGGCGGAGACAAAGCCCGCGGTTTATTGCACGGTGAGCTTGAGCGTGCTGCCGTCGATGGTCACGTCACCGAGCTTGGCCCAGGCGGCGTTGATGTCGTCGGGAGTTTTTCTTTTCTCGATGAGATGCGCGACCAGCGGCGCCGCGGCCCCGGGCAGCAGATGCACCGGGCAGGAGCCGAGGAAAATTGTCTCGGGGGCAAACTCGAACTTGTCGCCGGATTTCTTGATCGTGCCGGTGGTTTGCACCGTGACTTCGGTCATCAAGCCATACCAGTTCAACGTGCATTTGAAGCCGATCTGCATCTTGCCGTTGCTCATGTGAAAATTGGGCGTGCCGGGAAGGAAGATGCCCTCCCCCGGGGGCCTGGGCGCGGCGGGCGCGCCCGGCTTGGCGGGGGCCCCCTTGCCGGGAGCGGGCGGCGGCGGGGCCGGCGGGCCGCCGATGGAGGTGGACCACGCATTGAGCTCGTCCTCGACCACCACGATGTTCTTGCCGGCAACAAACTGCTTTTGCTTCGCCTGCCAGCCCCTGCTCTTGGCGGTGCTCTCGGCCCCGGGCACGTAATAGACAACACTGATAGACTGCTTGTCCTTGGCCGGCATCTCCTTCACCAGCGCCACCGGCTTGAAAACCAGATAGACGCAGCAGGCGACCACCCCGAAGATCAGGCCCAGCACCGCGCCGAGGGCGACTTCCATCATACTGGGACCGTAGAGCGCTTTTTCGATTTTTTTGTCAGCCATGGCGGGAGGTGGTTATTTGGGCGCGGCGGCGGTGGCCGTCGCAGGCTTGTTTTCGGTGGGTTTGGAAGTTGCCTTGGTCTCGCCGGTCTCCGGCTTGGTGCCGGACTTCTGCTTGTAATCGGTGATGTAGAAGCCGGTACCCTTGAAAATCAGCCCGCCGCCGCCGCCGACCTTGCGCCGGAGCGTGCGGCGCTTGCAGGCCGGGCAGAGCTTGAACGGCTCGGCCTTCATCGACTGAAAGGCTTCCATTTCGTGGCCGCATTTGGCGCAGGCGTATTCGTAGGTGGGCATCCGGAAAAGTGACCCATGGTATGATTCGGCCTGTGCGGCTTGGCGAGTCGTTTCTTGACCCATCCGGCGCTAAATGGTTGGTGGAGCGGCTTGACCCCGCGCCGTTTGGCGCGTTGAGGTCAACGTGCCCCACACCCATGGATTTTACCGCCCAGTTACGCGCCTATCGTGAGCGGATCGAACGCGGCCTCGACGAATTGGTGCCCGCCGCCGGCACCCGCCCCGCCCGCCTCCACGCCGCCATGCGCTACAGCCTGCAGGCCGGCGGCAAGCGCCTCCGTCCGGTCCTCGTGCTCGCCGCCGCCGATCTCTTCGGCGCCAAGGCCGACGCACTTGCCGCAGCCGTCGCCCTCGAGTGTCTCCACACCTACTCGCTCATCCACGACGATCTGCCGTGCATGGACAACGACGACCTCCGCCGCGGCCGGCCCACGGCGCACAAGCAGTTCGACGAGGCCACCGCGCTGCTCGCCGGCGACGCGCTGCTCACCCTCGCCTTCCAGCTCTTCGCCCGCCATTATCCCGCCGAAACTGGAATCGCCCTCACCCGCGAACTCGCCGACGCCGCCGGCAGCGAACGGCTTATCGGCGGACAGATGGAAGACCTGCTCGCGGAGAAGAAAGCCGACGCCACCGCCGCTGAGCTGGAGTTTATCCACCTCAACAAAACCGCCGCCATGCTCACCGCCGCGCTGGTCGCCGGCGGACTTTGCGGGGGCGCGAGCGAAAAGCAGCTCGCCAACCTGCGAGAGGCCGGCCGTCACCTCGGCCTGGCGTTCCAGATCGTGGACGACATCCTCGACGCCACCGCCGACACAAAGACGCTCGGCAAGACCGCGGGCAAGGACGCCAAGTCCGGCAAGACCACCTACGTGAAAGTCCACGGACTCGACGCCTCGCGCCGCCACGCCCGCGAGCAATCCGACGCCGCCAAGTCCGCCCTCGCCCGCCTGCCCAACAGCGCGCCTTTCATCACCACGCTGGTGGAGAACATGGCCAAGCGATCGAGTTGAGGTAAATGATTCTGTTCGTTAAAAGAATGAGCACAGACATTTTCAGTGCCTATGCTAAGTAAGTTTTTCCTATATGGAGCCTATTGCTCGATCGGAGTATTCTTCCTGGGGATATTGCTGATCTTCATTTCAATATTCGTGAAGTTGGCCAGTAGCTCGGTCGAGGAAGTTATGAAAGAGAAACCACCGAAGACATCTCTCGCCGTTACCGGTCTTCGATTATCTCGCGTGGCGTTTCTTGGCATAATTGTGTTCTTGTTATTGCACTACGCTTTTTAGTGAGACCTCAGAACCTATGCCTACTTGACCGACGGGCCGACCGTCAGCCCGTCGAGCAGTTCGCCGATGTCGCCGGAGACGTCGCGGTATTCGCGCTCGTTGGCCCAGCCGCGGAGCTGCACCGCCCCCTCGGGCCCGCTGTAGAAATAGCCGTGGTTGACGTAGGTGACATTGTCCACGCGCGCGGCGAACTCGAGTTCCACGACCTGCGCGGCGCCGCGGAGTTTTTTGCCGCGCTTTTTCACGACCACGCTTTCCGCCCCCTCCCGCGCGGTGTTGAGCACCGCCGTCTCGATGTCGCCCTCAAGGGCGTGGTCCTCGATGATTAACTGCGCCTCGGCCCGCTGGTCGGTTCGGAGCAGACTGAAGATACCCTGTTCCCGATCGGCCGGGTCGCGATACCAGCGCGTGGCGTCGTAGCGCAGCCGGAAATTTCCCGCGGCCAGCTCGCGCCAGCGCTCGTTGTTCTCCACCACCAGCGGGTCGGCGTATTCCGGCCGCAGCTTGATGCTGTTGAAAAACAGCTCCGCCCGCGCCGCCCCCGTGCCCTGCTCCGGCCACTCCGCGCTGAGGACGTAGAACGTGGAGCCGATGACGATCAGGCGCACCTCGCGGATCGTCTTTTCCCGGCGCTGGCCGATGACCAGCCGCTCGCCGGCGTAGGGCCCGAGCCCGAATTTGCCGCGCGCACGGATTTCCCCGGGCCGCGACTTCATCATCTCGGCCATGGCCTTCTGGTAAACTCCCGCCTCCCCGCCCGGCAGCATGGCCATGGGATAGACAAACCGCACCACCATCATTCGCTCGCCTGACTGCTCCAAAAAGTAACGGCTGGCCTGCACGTCACCCTGCGGCGAGGGCGTGAGCACCGCGTCGGTCGCCGGTGGCGCGGCGAAGCGCGCCGCAATCGCCCAGCCGGCCGTGTCGAACGCATAATCCGCCCGGGCCGGACCGGCCCAGAGCAAGAGGAGGCAGAATATGCCGGAAAATCGCCGCATCGGGCCGGCATCTAACGCGAAGGGCTTCCGGGTCGGCAAGCCTGCAAGCGCGGGAGAAGGCCTCAGGGACTGATTCGCGGGCGAGGTCGCCCGCGCTCCAATCAATCTTCCCTTGGAGCCACGGCGACCTCGCCGTGGAACCACCTTCACTTCGCCGCGTCGGCCGCCTTGACGAGCTCGATGAACGACCTCGCCTCGAGCGAAGCGCCGCCGATGAGGCCGCCGTCGATGTCCTTCTCGGCGAGCAGCTCCGCGGCGTTGGCGGGCTTCATCGAGCCGCCGTAGAGGATGCGGACCTTCTGCGCGAGCGGCGCGCCGTAAAGCTTGGTCAACAGGGCGCGGATGTAGGCGTGCACTTCCTGCGCCTGCGCCGTCGTGGCGACCTTGCCGGTGCCAATGGCCCACACCGGCTCGTAGGCGATGATGACATTCGTGATCTGCTCCTTCGCCACCCCCGCCAGCCCGCCCTCGACGTGCCGCTGCACGACCGCGAGCGTGGCGCCGGCCTCGCGCTCGGCGAGAGTTTCCCCGACGCACAGGATGGGTTTCAACTGGTGGCCCAGCGCGGCGAGCACCTTCTTGTTAATGAAGGCGTCCGTCTCGGCGAAATACGTGCGGCGCTCGCTGTGGCCGAGGATGACGTGCGTGACGTAAAGCGTGCGCAGCATCTCCGCCGAGACCTCACCGGTATAGGCGCCGTGCTTCTCGGGGTGCATGTTCTGTGCGCCGAGCTTGATGGCCTGGCCCTCGAGGGCGTGGCCCACGCTCTGCAGCGCGGTGAACGGCGGGCAGAGCACGATGTCCACGGAGGTCTCGCGGCCGACCTCCTCGGCAATGTCCTTCGCCAGCGTGACGCCGTCGGCGGCCGTCTTGTTCATCTTCCAGTTCCCGGCGATGATTTTCTTACGGATCATTGTGTTGGGTTGGATTCAGAAACCATGAACCCAAGAAAGGAAGCCCAAAACAACTTTCTGGTTTCCCGGCTTCTGAATAAGTCTTCAGTTTTCCAAAAACGCCACGCCGGGCAGCACCTTGCCCTCGAGGAACTCCAGGCTCGCCCCGCCGCCGGTGGAGCAGTGCGTGACCTTGTCGGCCACCTTGAACTTCTTCGCCGCCGTCGCCGTGTCGCCGCCGCCCACGACCGTCGTGGCGCCCTTGGCCGTCGCCGCGGCGATGGCCGCGGCCATGGCCTTGGTGGAGCCGGCGAATTTTTCGAACTCGAACACGCCCGACGGGCCGTTCCAGATGATGGTTTTGGCGCGGCCGATCGCGGCCGCATAGAGCTCGATCGACTTCGGCCCGGCATCGAGGCCCATCCAGCCGGCGGGAATGCCGGTGGCATCGGTCGCGGCCTGGGTGTTGGCGTTGGCGTCAAACTTGTCGGCGCAGAGATAATCCACGGGCAGAATCAGTTTCACGCCACGGGTCTTGGCCTTGGCCACCAGCTCGGGCACGAGTTTCGCGCCCTCGGCATCGAAAAGACTGGTGCCGATCTCCATGCCCTGCGTGACCTTCTTGAAAGTGAACGCCATGCCGCCGCCGATGATGATCTCGTCGGCCTTCTCGATCAGGTTTTTGATGAGCGGGATCTTGTCGGCGATCTTCGCGCCGCCGAGAATGGCGAGCAGCGGTCGCGCCGGGTGGTCGAGCACCGCCGCGAAGGCCTTCAGCTCCGCCTCCATCAGGAAGCCGGCGGCCTTGTCCTTGAGATTGATGCCGACCATCGACGAGTGCGCGCGATGAGCCGTGCCGAAGGCGTCGTTGACGAACACATCGCCGAGCTTGGAGAGCGATTCACGGAACGCGACCACCGCGGTGGGGTCGGCTTTCTTGGAGGAACCGTCCTCCAGCTTCACCTTGCCCTCCTCCTCGATGTAGAAGCGCAGGTTTTCCAGCAGCAGCACGTGGCCGGGCTTGAGCGCCTTGGCCTGCTCCTCCACGCGCAGGCCGATGCAATCCTCGGCGAAGGTCACCTTCCGGCCGAGCAGCTTCTCGAGTTCCACCGCGACGGGCTTGAGCGAAAACCTGGCGATCTTCTGGCCGTCGGGCCGGCCGAGGTGCGACATCAGCACGACCGACGCGCCCTTCTCCAGGGCGTAGTTGATCGTGGGCAGCGCGGCGACGATGCGCTGGTTGTTGGTGATGGCGCCGGTGACCTTGTCCTGCGGGACGTTGAAGTCGACGCGCATGAGCACGCGCTTGCCCGCCAGGTCGAGGTCGCGGATGGATTTAAATTTCGGCATGTGCGGAAAGAATC
>JAYUGX010000107.1:0-22695 GCA_043738215.1 Lacunisphaera sp. | reverse complement strand
CCGGTATTGGCGTGTGCCGCACTGCTTTTCGCCCCGGCTTCCGGATCCGCCCAAGTTTTGCTTTCGGCCGCTAACTACGCCCTCCTCGGCGGCACCGGTGCCATCAGCGTCGGTGGTCCTGGCCCCAATCCGATTGTCAACGGCAACGTTGGACTCTCTGCGTCCGCCACCTCCAACATCACCGGCTTCCCTCCTGCGGTGGTTTCGGGCACAACGATTTCGGCCGGCCCGGCGGCGATCATCCCCACCGGTGGCGCCACCGGTCAGGCGGGGGCGGATTTTCTCACGGCCCATAATGCCCTGTTCGCCATGCCAATCGTTCCAGCGAACATTTTGACCAATCAGGATCTGGGGACCCTGGCCCCGCTGAAAGCGGGGGTTTATACGTATGGTGTCGCCGCCCAGCAGACCGGGGCGCTCGTGCTCGATGCCAATTTTCAGAACGGCGTGGCCTGGGTTTTCAATATCGGCACCAGCCTCACCACCGCCGCGAATTCGACGGTGACGTTCATCAACCTGGGCACCAATGGCGGCAAGGATCTGGGCCTCTTCTTTAACGCCGGGGCGGGCATCACCATCGGCGACAACAATACGATCCTGGGCAATTACCTGGCGGGCACCTCCATCTCATTTACCGGCATCACCAACACCCTTGCCAATGGCGGCGTTCGCGCCCTGGCCGGGGCCTCCGTCTCGTTCGCCGGCAAAGTCCCCGGCGGATTCAATCCCCTGGGCGGTCCCGGTGGCGGAGACTACAACGGCGGCCTGATGTATGTCGGCGGCTTTCTGGTGCCGATCCCGCCTCCGCCCCCGCCCCCGCCGGCCCCGGTTTTCACCGGCAACGTCATTCTCAGTTCGACCGGCGTGTTCGTGCCGGGCTCTTCCGGCGTGATCCTGGTCCCGGGCACCCAATACCCGACCACGACCCTGACCCTTGATGGCAATTCCTCGAATGGCTCGGCTCCGGCCTCCCTGACGATCAACACGGCCACCGTGACCATGACCGGCACCAGCAACACCTACACGGGCGGCACCTTCGTGAACAACGGTACGCTGATCGCCACCAGCCAGACCCTGCCCGTGAACGGGCCCGTCACGCTCAACAACAGCATCCTGACCTTCAACCAGCCGTTGACCGGCTCGTTCGGTGGTGTGATCTCCGGCAACGGCTCCGTCAACAAGCAGGGCGTCGGCACGACCACCTTCACTGGCGCCAACACCTACACCGGCGGCACCACCGTGACTGTCGGCACGCTGATTGCCAGCACCACGACCCTGCCCGCTAACCGGGGCATCGCCATCCTCCCCATCGCCACCCTGGTTTTCAACCAGCCGGCCGATGGCACTTTCGGCGGAGCCATCACCGGCGGCGGCCGGGTTCAGAAAACCGGCACCGGCGCGCTCACCTTCACCACCACGACCAATTCGCCGGTCGACGTCCAGGCGGGCTCATTGTTTTTCAACACCGGCATCGGCGCGACCACGGTCTCCGCCGGCGCGCTCCTCGGCGGCACGGGCACCGTCACCGGTCTGCTCACCAACAACGGCACGGTCAGCCCCGGCACTTCGCCCGGCACGATCAATGTCACCGGCAACTACATTCAAAGCTCCACCGGCCTCCTCATCATCGAGATCGCCTCGGGCACGTCGTTTGACAAGCTCGTCATGACCGGCACCGCCTCGCTCGCCGGCACGCTTCAGGTGCAAATCCTCGGCGGCTTCAACCCGCTGGGCCAGTCCTTCACCTTCCTCACCGCCGCCGGCGGCGTGAGCGGCACATTCGGCTCCCTCACCGGCAACGTGACCACCAGCGCCGCCACCTCGGTCAGTGTGGTCTATGCCCCGACCAGCGCGACGCTGGTGTTCAGCCAGCTGCCCTTTGCGGGCTTCGGGGTCACGCCCAACCAGATCGCCACGGGCAACGCCGCGCAGGCCAGCCCGACCATCACCACCGCGCTCGACGTCATTCCGCTCGCCAGCCAGTTTCCGGCCGCACTCAACGCCCTTTCCCCGCAGGATTACCAGGTCTGGTCTGATTTCGCCTTCGCCCATGCGACGGCGCTGTCCGACCACCTCCTTCAATCCGGCCGGATGGCCATCGGCTGCGACGACTATTATTTTGAAGGCGGCCAGCGCCGCGGTCGTTCCCGGGGCAACGCTGACCTCGGTTCGAGTGTCTACACCGACAGCTCCGGCCTGATCGGGGGCAATCGCACCTTCAACCCCAATACCGTCGTCGGCGCCTACTTTGGCTTCAGCAAGACGATTGCCGGCCTCGGCTCGGGCGGCGTCAGCCGGACGACCGTGAAGGACAAGACTCTCGGCGTGCGCGCCGCCTGGACGCAGGGCACGCAGTGGGCGGAGGCCATGCTGGCCTACGACATGGACACCTATGAATCCACCCGCGCGATCAACTTCCCGGGCACGGCCGCCGTCGCCACTTCGTCCACCCGCGGCCACCAGTGGACCACGGGGATGACCGTCGGCCAGGACATAAAGAACGGCAATCTGATCTTTTCGCCCTTCGCCGGATTGCTCGCGAGCCGCTGGTACGCCAACAGCTTCACCGAGACCGGCGCCGGGGCCTTCAATGCCACGCTGGGCAGCCAGCGCGCCGATTCCGTGCGCTCCCAGCTCGGAGTCGAAGCCCGGTTGACCCTGGGCAAGCTGCAACCGCACGCCCGGGCCGCCTGGCTCCACGAATTCTACAACGGTTCACGGTCCATGCACGCTTCGTTCGCCGGCACCGGCATCTACTCGATCAGGACCCGCGAGGGCCAGCGCAACACCATGCTGTATAGCGCCGGCGTGGATCTGCGCTTCGCGCCCCACGCCCTCCTCTACACCGACTTCAGCGCCCAGGGCGGCGGTGACACCAAGGTGCTCAACGAATGGCGCGTGGGTCTCTCGGTCAGCTTCTGAGCCGAATACATCGGAACGGTTCAACCCCCTACCTTCGCCGGCGGGGGGTTTCCGTTTACCGCCCCGGGTAGGGCAACGCCCCATAGCCGCGGAAGCCCGCGCAGACTACTCTGGAGGGCGATGAGTCCTGTTACCGCCCAGTTCGAGCCGTACACCCGCACTTCCGCCCCGGGTCCCGGCCGGTGCCCGAATCACCTGCTTGTCGAGTTGCTGTCGTTGAACGAGGAGATGATTGAGCAGTTGCACCTCGAGCGCCTGAGCGATGCCGGCACCGCCGATTTTCTCACCAACATGATCGGGCAGCATGAAAAGGCCGCCGCCCTGCTCCGGGCGCAGCTGAAGAAAACCCGGCTGCCGTCCGCCTGAAATCACTCCCGCCTCCCTTCCACCCTCACTCCCATGAATAAAATCATCTCCCTCGCCCTCCTCGCCGGCGGCATTGTCCTCATCATCTACGGCATCAACGCCTCGAACTCAGTTGGTTCCGATATCTCCCGCGCCTTCACCGGCAATCCCACTGACAAGACCATCTGGTTCCTGGTCGGCGGCGTCGTGGCGGCCGCCGTCGGGGCAGCCGGACTGATGCGCGGCTCAAAAACCTCCTGATCCCCGCCTTAATTTATCCTTCAATGAAAAACCATAAAGACACCGTCGCCACGCCCAAAGAACTGCTCCACGATCTGCAAGCGCTCGTGGCCGACACGGAAGCCATGCTGGCTGATTCCCTCTCCGAACACTCGGCCGAGGCCCTCAGCAACCTGCGCGAGCGTTTCGGCGCCGCCCAGGAACGCTTCGGCGAGCTCTACGCCGGGGCGAGGAAAAAACTCGTCGCCGGGGCGCGATACACCGACGAGGTGATTCGCGAGAATCCCTACCAGTCAATCGCGATCGCGGCCGGCGCCGGCCTGCTGGTCGGGCTGCTGGTGGGCCGGAGCAGAGAATAAGCGGCCGCATGGCTTGAACCGACGCGGGCTCGCTCTGCCCGCTTGCTCAATGCCCCGCGCGCCGTCGGCGCCACCAGACAAGGCCGAGTGCGCTCGTCATGTTTCAAACTCAAAACCAAAAATATATATTATGAAACCAAGCACCAAAGATCAGGCCGCCGGCACCGCCAAATCCCTCGCCGGCAAAGTCAAGGAAGCCACGGGCAAATTGGTCGGGAATCCCCGCTTGGAAGCCGCGGGCAAAGCGGACCAGGTTGAAGGCCGGG
Organism: Lacunisphaera sp.; assembly: GCA_043738215.1. Classification (GTDB taxonomy): domain Bacteria; phylum Verrucomicrobiota; class Verrucomicrobiia; order Opitutales; family Opitutaceae; genus Lacunisphaera. The sequence goes on along the minus strand of JAYUGX010000107.1, from coordinate 18,563 downwards.
TGCAGAAGAAAATCGGCGAAATCGAGAAAGTGCTCGGCAGCTGACTCGCGTTATCCCGCAACTCTTCCGCCAGTGCCGTCGGGCCGGAATGCCTCAAGGGGCCCGGCTCACAGCACCCGGAGAAATGCCTCGAGGTCGGTTTTCTCGTCCGCGGTGAGCTGCGTACCGAGGATCAGGTTGAAGAACTCGACCGTGTCGGCGAGCGTGAGCAACCGCCCGTCGTGCAAATAGGGCGGCGAGTCCTTGATGCCGCGCAGGGGGAACGTCTTGATCGGCCCGTCGGCCGTGGTCATGGCGCCGCGGACCAGGCGCGGGGCGTAGAACCGCCCGGTCTGCAGATTGTGCATCGAGTTGTCGGTGTAGTAGGGCGGCACATGGCACGCCGCGCACTGCGCCTTGCCGAAAAACAATTCCTGCCCGCGCAGCTCGGGCGCCGTGGCCTTTTTCGGGTCGAGCCTGCCCAGCACGCTTAATTTCGGCGCGGGGGGAAAATCAAGCAGCTCCTGCATCTCCGCCATCGCCTGCACCTGGCTTCCGCGGTCGAGGATATTGACGCCCTTCTTGGTCGCGATGACCGGGTCGCCATCAAAGTAGGCGGCGCGCTGCTCGAATTCCGTGAAGTCCTCGACACTTTTCATCGCGCGCTGCGACCCCAAGATTTGCTGGATGTTGACACCGCGCAGGCTCGGCGTGTCGACCCGGTGGCGGAACGGCTGCGGCCGGGCGTCGCCCGCGAGATGCGTGGCCGCGTCCGTGTGGCCGTTGCTGTGGCAGTCGAAGCAGGCGACCCCGCGGCTCGGGCGGACGGAGCGACGGTCATCCGTGGCATTGAACTGTTGCTGCGGGAAGGGCGTGAGCAGGAGCCGGAGGCCCTCGAGCTGCTTGGGATTCAGGAGGCCGTTGAACAGCGCGAAGTAATTGTCGAGCGTCACCACCCGGCCTTGCGCCACATCGCCGAGGTCGGAGCGGGTCGTCAGGAAGATCGGCGCGGGAAACTCCGGCAGAAAATGATCCGGCAGGTCGAAATCGAGATCGAACCGCGTCAGGTCGCGCTGCTCCTGCCGCCTGAGTTCCTCGATGACGAAATGGGGGAACAGCATGCCGCCCTCGGCGTGATTCGGGTGCGGCAGCGGCCGGAAGCCCGCGGGAAAAAGATCCTGCGCCCGGATCTCATCGGGCGTCAGCGCCGCGAGCTTTTCCCAGTTGAGGCCGGGCTTGAGCCGGGCGCGCGCGCCTTGCTGCACGGGCTTGCCCCCGGTCATCGTGACACCGTCGGCCGGCCGGTCGGCCAGGTCGTAGCGTTCCGCCAGGAATTCCCGGTGCGCTTGCATGAGCCCCGGCTTCGCCTGCTCCATCCGCTGCTGGATCCAGCCGAACGGTTGCTCGGTCTTGACGGGCATGTAGCTCGAAGCCGGCGCCACCGGGTCGGGCGCCGGCTGTGCTGGCAGAACACCGCTGGCGCCGAGCACCAGGGTGAGGCACGCGATCCGGAGGCTCATGCCGCATCGGTCAGTGTTCGTTGGATGTAGTGTGGGGATCATGGATTGTCAGGAGACACATCACCATATGCATACCGACAGTATATTTCAGAATCGTAACGCGCCCCACCCTTGCCTGCCATGGGGTGTTCACAGGTATGGGAGGTTGAGTGGATCGCAGTCAATAAACGGGAGATTGGCGGATTAGCCCCGAACACGACCCTGCCCGTGGCTGTCATAGCCATGCCGCGTGGCGACGTCCCAGCTGATATGAAACCTCTCCCGAAACAAGGTCGCAACCCCGGTCAGACACCCATGAATCCGATTACCGCCCTGAAGAGACTGCTTGGTGTGGCGTGCGCGGGATTGATTGCGATCCCGCTGACGGCCCAAACTCCCACGATCGTCCGCAATGAACCTGCGCCCGTTACCAGCCAGACGGCCGGGACCGGGCTCCTTTGTGGCGGCACCGTGGGGTTGCGCGGGCCAGGGCCCCTCGGGACCATCGACGCCCACCTTTGCGGTTTTCATTTCTACAGCGGTGACTTGCAGCGGGCGGTGCGGGTCGAGCATTATTGTTCGTCGCCCCGCGCCGACATCCTGCAGTGCGTGATCTACGACACGGACCAGCCGAACGCCCGGCTGATCGGGGTGGAATACATCATCAGCGAGTCCCTGTTCAACCAACTGCCCGCGGAGGAAAAGAAACTGTGGCACAGCCACCGCTACGAGGTCATGTCCGGTCTGCTCACCGCCCCCGGCCTTCCCGCCGCGGCGGAGCGGGCCATGATGAAAATGTTCGTCACCACCTACGGCAAGACCTGGACGCTGTGGCAGGTGGACCGCGGCGACAAAATTCCGCTCGGCCTGCCGAAACTCATGATGGGGTTCACGGCCGACGGGCAGTTGGATCCCAAATTGGCGGCTGCGCGCGATCGCGACCGGAACATCGATCCGGCCAAAGTGAAGGCGCAGCGGGCGGACCTGCCCACCCGGCCGGTCGCAACGGGAGCAGATGAATGGCAAAAGGGGCCTGCCTTTCAGATTAACGACGATTGGTTGCAGCCGACCCAACCCGCCCCGAAGCCGTAGCGCCCGACTTGAAGCGGCCGCCTGCGCCCGTGGCGCGATGCAGATCATGCATTATTCCCGGGCCGGCATCTAATAAATCATTGAAAAGATTCATAGTTATCAGAGAGTTGGCGGGTGCGGACCAGAAAGAGAATCTCCCAGACTGAACTCGCCAAGGAGCTGGGCGTTTCCCAGGCGCTCGTCTCCCTCGCCCTGAACGGCCGGAGCACGGGCATCAACCCCGACACCTATAAGCGAATCTGGGAACACGCCGTCAGCCTGGGTTACCTGCCCAAGGGTATGCGCGTGGAATCAACCCCCGACTCGGCGCGCATCCGGCAGATCGGTTACATCCTGCGCGCACCGCTGCGACTCTACATCCCGAGCACCTACTTCGGCCATGTGCAGCACGGCCTGCATCTGGAGCTGGAAAATCGCGGCTACCGGCTGAATTTTCTCGGCGCCGAGGACGAGCTGACGCAGGAAAAATTGCGCCATCTGTTCCACCCGAGCCACCACCTCGGCGGCGTGGTGGTGCTGGGCGAGGTCGCGCGGCCTTTCATGGAGGAGTTGTGCCGGCTCACCCGGCGCGTCGTGGCCGTGTCGGCGCGCTACCAGGGCCTCTGTCATTCCGTGCTGGGCAACGAACCCGAGGCGCTGTCCGAAGTCGTGCGCCACCTGTTCAATCTCGGCCACCAGCGCATCGGCTGGCTGGGCGGCAACGCCAAGCTCGGCCGCCACGATGCGCGGCTCTCCGCCCTCAAGGCGGCCCTGGACCTGCTCGGCCTCTCGCTCGACCCGCGCTACTCCATCGTGCTCAAGGAGGCCGACCGCGCGGAGGGGGCCGAGGCCATTCACGCGATGCTCAAGCATGCCCGCCGGCGCGATTTTCCCACGGCTTTTGTCACCTACAACACGCAGATGGCCGCTGGCGCCGCCCTGGGGTTGCAACGCGAGGGCTGGAAGGTGCCGGGCGACATCAGCCTGGCCTCGGCGGATGTCTCACGCCTGAGTTTGGAGGGCGCGTTGCGCATCACCGGCGCCGGCACCAGCCCCGACAAGCTCGGCGAGGCCGCCGCCCGCCTGGTCACGGGCGAGGGAGCGACCCAGGAGGGCTGCACCGATCTCGTCCTGCCCGCCCCGCTGGTCGTGGGCAACTCGACCGGCCCGGCCAAGTGAGAGTTTAATACTTTGCCTTTGGCGTGTGATAATTATTAGTTTTTCCCGGCAATCCGCCTACCCCGCCGCATGACCCCCTACGACTACGCCGTGATCGGCTTCTACTTTGCCTTCATGCTGGGCATCAGCTGGGTGTTCCGGCGTTTCGTGACCAATGTCAGCGATTATTTCCGCGGCGGCGGCAAGGCCCTGTGGTGGATGGTGGGCGGGTCGGCGTTCATGATGTCGTTCAGCGCCTGGACGCTCACCGGCGCCGCGAGCAAGGCCTATGGCGACGGCTGGCCCATCATCACCATCTACGTGGCCAACTCCCTCGGCTTCCTGATCAACGCGCTGCATTTCGCGCCCAAGTTCCGCCAGATGCGCGTGGTCACCGGCATCGAGGCCGTGCGCCTGCGCTTCGGCCGGGCCAACGAGCAGGTCTTCACCTGGCTCCAGCTGCCGCTCGGCACGCTGCAGGCCACGCTCCACCTCAACGCCGTGGCCATTTTTTTCTCGGCGGTGTTCGGCTTCGACCTCCCGCTCACCATCATCGCGCTCGGCCTGGTCGTGCTGTCCATCGCGCTGCTGGGCGGCAGCTGGGCGGTCATCGCCGGCGACTTCATCCAGATGCTGATCCTGATGCCCGTGTGCCTCACCATCACCGTGCTGGCGCTGGCACACCTCGGCGGCTGGTCCGGCTTCTTGGCGAAACTCCCGCCCGGCCACCTCGACTTCAGCGCACTCTGGAACCGGGACTTTCTCGGCCTGTGGTGCGCGGCCATGCTGCTCAAGCAGGTGATCAGCACCAACAACCTTCTCGATGCGAACCGCTACCTCAGCGTCAAGGACAGCCGCCACGCGCGCTGGGCGGGCTTCCTCGGCAGCGGGCTCTATCTCGTCGGCATCGTGATCTGGTTTGTGCCGCCGATGGCGGCGCGCGCGCTGTTTCCCGACCTGGCGGCCCAGTTCCCCACCCTCGCGCACCCGGACGAGGCGGCCTTCATCGCCATTACGCGCGTCGTCGCCCCCGTTGGCATGCTCGGGCTGCTCGTCAGCGGCATCTTCGCCGCGACCATGTCGGCCATGGACGCCGGCCTGAACAAAAGCGCGGGCATCTTCATCAAGAATTTCTACCAACCCGTGCTCCGCCCCGTGTCCACGGACGGCCACCTGCTCAAGGCCGGCAAGCTTGTCACGCTCGTGCTGGGCCTCGTCATCATCCTCGCCGCGCTGAAGATGAGCTCGCTCAAGGAATTCAACCTTTTCCTGCAGATGCAGCGCGTGAGCATCCTCATCGGCGTCCCGATCACCGTGCCGCTCGTGCTGGCCCTCATCGTCAAGCGCACCCCCGCGTGGTCGGGCTGGAGCACCGTGGCCGTGGGTTTCGCCGGCTCGCTGCTGATCGACCGGTTTCTTTCGCCCGAGTGGGCCGCGGCGTTCTTCGGCCACGCCGCGCCGGATGCCACCACGCAGGAATACTGGCGCCAGGGCGTCCAGCTGCTCGGCAATGTGGCGCTCGGCACCGCCTGGTTTCTGTGCAGCACGCTGTTCTGGCGGGCCAGCCCGGCGGCGCACCGCGCAGGCGTCGAGAATTTCCTTGCGCGCGTCGACCGGCCCATCGACTTCGCGGCCGAGGAGGGCGCCGCCAACGCCAACGACGCCCGCCAGTCCGCCGCCGTCGGCTGGCTCACCCTCACCTACGGCAGCTTTGTCGTGTTGCTCGCGCTGATTCCCAACCCGCTCACCGGCCGGCTTTCCTTCCTCGGCTGCGGCGGACTCGTCACCATCATCGGCCTTGTCCTCATCCGTTCCGGGCGCAAATCCGCCGCGGCCGCCCGCCCCGTGCGGGCTGCTTAACTATCTAACCAACGGCGCCCTGCCTTTCCCGCCTCTGCCGATTACACTCTTTATCCGCCACTGTTCATGCCCCCGCACCATGGAAAACTCGTCCTCCTACCCCCCAATCGCGTCTGGCGCACCTATCAGGGTGGGCGAGGCCTGGATGCCTCGGCCGGCGCGGCCGCCCCGGCCGACACGCATTTCCCCGAGGACTGGGTCGCTTCCACCACCCGCGCCATCAACCCCGGCCGCGAGAATCTTCGCGAAGGCCCCGCTTCCGTCCTGGTCGGCGGCGTGGCCCATGATTTTGCCGCGCTCCTCGCAAGCGATCCGGAATATTTTCTCGGCGCGGCGCACGTCGCAAAGTTCGGCGCCGTGCCCGCACTCCTCGTCAAGCTCCTCGATCCTTCCATCCGCCTGCACTTCCAGGCCCACCCCACGGCGGACTTTGCGCGGCGTTTCCTCAACTCGTCCAGCGGCAAGACGGAAGCTTACCACATCCTCGCTGTGCGGCCGGGAGTCGCGCCGTATGTCTGCCTCGGGTTCCAGCGTCCGCCGACCCGCGACGCACTGCGCCACATGATCGAGACCCAGGACATCACCGCCCTGGAGGCGTGCTTCGACAAAATCACCGTTGCGCCCGGCGACACCTGGCTGGTGCCGGGCGGCGTGCCGCACGCCCTCGGGGAGGGTCTGCTCCTCGTCGAAATCCAGGAGCCCAGCGACCTGGTTGTCCGCTTTGAATTTGAGCGCGGCGGCTACGTGCTGCCCGAGCCGGCGCGTTTCATGAACCGTGGACTTGAGTTCTGCCTGGATATTTTCGACTTCACGCCGTGGTCCCGCGAGCGTCTCGCCTCGGAAGCCGCCTGCCCGGCCCGCCGCCGGCGCGCGCTCGGCCCCGATTCCTATCAGGACGACCTCATTGGCCCCGAACGCACGTCCTGTTTCCGTGTCCGCTGCTCCCATCTGCGCAGCCCCGCGACCAAGTCCGAGGACTCCGCCTACATCGGCATTGTCACGGAGGGTGCGTGCACGGTCGGGGCCGGAGGCGAAACCCACCGCCTGGGGCGCCACGACAAATTTTTCAGTCCGGCTGGCCTGGGCCCTGCGGTTTTCCGGCCGGAGCCCAGCGCCACGCTGCTGGAATGTTATCCTCCCTCCTGAGTTGTGCCTGTCGAATCCACTGCCTAAAAATATGCCCCGTCCCGCTTCCATTCTCGCCGCCGTCACTCCCCAGGAGTTCGCTGAATTTCTGCCGGAGCCGCTGTTCTCCGAGGTGCGGGCGCTCCCGGGCCGCTTTGAGCAGCTCGACACCACCCGGCTGGCCACCGCGGATTTCCACCGCGCCCTCCTCGCCAGCAACCCCGAGATCCTGCTCACCTGCTGGAAAACACCGCCACTGCCGGCGCAACTGCCGCCCAACCTGCGCTACGTGTGCCACCTGGCCGGCTCCATCAAGCGGCTGGTCACCCGCGAACACCTCGCCGGCGGCTTGCAGGTCACGAATTGGGGCGGCTCCATCAGCCGCGTCGTCGCGGAGTGGGCGCTGTTCCATATCCTGTCCTCCCTCCGCCGTGCCACGCACTGGACGCTTGAGATGCACCGCCAGGGCGGCTGGAAAAACGGCGACACCGAGACCTCCTCGCTATTCGGCCGCCGGGTCGGCCTGCACGGTTTCGGCACGGTGGCCCGCGAGTTGATCGGCTTGCTGCGCCCGTTCGGCTGCGTCATCTCCGCGTATGCCCCCGATGTGGATGCGGCGGCCGAGACCGGCTACGGCATCCGGCGCGCCGCCTCGCTCGAGGCGCTGTTCGCCGAGAATGAGGTCATTGTCGAGCTCGCCCCGCTCATCCCCGCGACCACCGGCATCGTGACGGAAAAACTTCTGCGGCTCATCCGGCCCGGCGGGGTGTTCGTCAACGTCGGCCGCGGCGCGGTGGTGGACGAGGCTGCGCTGCTCCGGGTCGCGGCGGAGCGCAAGATCCACCTCGGCCTCGATGTCTTCAGCGTCGAGCCGCTGCCCGCGGACTCCGGTTTCCGCGGCCTGCCCAATGTCACCCTCTCCCCGCACCTGGCCGGCCCGACCAACGACCGCCGGCGCGATGCCGGCGAATTTGCGCTCCGGAATCTTCGCGCTTATGTCGAGCGCCGGCCCTTGCAGGCGGTCATAGACCCGCGGGTCTACGATAGCTCGACATGAGGTTTTCTATTTTTTGATTCTTGTTTTTTGATTGGGTGACGAATCCCCGCCCGCAAAATCGAGAATCGAAAATCCAAAATTCCCCATGCTGCCCGCTTCCTACGTCCATTGGCAGGATTCCGCCCGCCGGTTGCTCGAGCCGCTCGCCGCCCTGATGCTGCCGGGCCGCGCCAGCCTCGCTCTCGCCGGGCCGCCGAGCGACCACGACGCGCAGGCGGACCGCCTGGAGTCCTTTGCGCGGCCCCTGCTGCTGGCCGCCCACTGGCTGCAGTCCGTTCCGCGTCCCGCGGACGCCGCGCTGCGCGCGAAACTCACCGCTTGGTTTCGCGACGGTCTGGTTATCGGCACCGACCCGGCCGGCGCGCATTACTGGGGGCCCGATGCCAACTACCACCAGCACCATGTCGAGATCGGCCTGCTCTGCATCGCGTTGCAAATCGCCCCGGCGGATCTGTGGGCGCCACTCCCGCCCGCCGCGAAAGACCAGGTTGCCCGCTGGCTCGGCACCGCGCGCGGCAACGGCATCGTCAACAACAACCACTACTTCATGGGTGTGCATATCCTCGAGTTTTTGGGGCAACATGGCCATGGCCGCCGCACTGACCGCGTGATCGTCGGCGAATTCCTCCACCGGCTCGAGGGCATGTATCGCGGCGGCGGCTGGTTTGAGGACGGCATCAACCAGGCCTACGACCACTATAACGCCTACGCTTTCCACTTCTACGGCCTGTGGTGGGCGCGGCTTCACGGCGCGCGCGATCCCGCCCGCGCCCAGCGCTGGCGCGAGTGGGCCCGGCCCTTCGTCAACGACTACCAGCATTTCTTTGCGGCCAGCGGCGAGCACCCGGCCTTCGGCCGCTCCATCACCTACCGCTTTAACGGCCTCAATGTCTTCGGCCTCGCGCTTGCAGAAAACTGCACCGACCTGGCGCCGGGGATGCTGCGCCGGCTCTGCACGCGCAATCTCGACTTCTTTCTCTCCAAGCGCATCGCACAGTCGCAGGGCTGCCTCTCGGTCGGCTGGACCGACGAGTTCGAGGCCATCCGCGAAACTTACTCCTGCGCCGCCTCGCCCTACTGGGCCGCCAAGGGTTTCGCTCCGCTGTTATTGCCGCCGGAGCATCTTTTCTGGACGGCCCCCGAGGAGCCGCTGCCCAGCGAGCGCGGCGACCATGCCCGAGTCATCAAGCCCGCCGGCCTGGTCGTCCGCAGCACCGGCGGCGCGGTGGAGATTCTCAACGCCGGCTCGCAGATCTCGAACATGCACCTGCGCTATGGCGCGTGGAAGTGGAGCAAGACGGCCTACCGCACGGGGGTCAGCTTCACCCTCGTCTTCCCCAACCAGACCAACTGGTCGTTCGATTCCGCGCTCACCGTCCAGCTCGACGACGGCCAGGTCCACGGCCGCCATTCCACTGTCGCCGTCGAGCTGGACGAGGTGCACGTGCTTTACAGCTGCAATCTCGGCTTCAAGACCGGCCAGGTGAACACCGGGGTCGAAACCGCGGTGTGGTGGAAGGCCGGCTGGCTGCTCCAGCTGCACACCTACGAGGCGCGCCAGCCCGTCGTGTTCCGGCTCGGCGGCTACGCCCTGCCGCTCACTAAACCCGTGGTGGAACGCATTGATCTCAGTGCGTTTTCTCCCGACGGCCGCGGCACTGTCTTGCAACCGTTGCACGGTTTCGCCGCCACCGAATGGGACACCCGGCTCGACGAAACCAAGCCCCGCGCTCACATCGCCGCACCCTGGCACGTCACGCCGGTCGCGAAAACCTCCCGGCTCGAGGGTGCGGGCTGGCTGGCCGCACTCGCGTGGACTGGAAATGACAAAACAGAGGCGCAGCCGTGGACCGTGGTCTCTGGCGCCGCCGGCACGTGGAAACTCTCCCACTCGAAACTTGGCTCATGGGAAGTCTCCCACTGGGCACTGCCCGCCCTCGCATGAAGCCGCTCGTTCTCGCTCTGCTCACGATTCCCCTTGTTGCGGCTGCCCGCAACAAGGCGCCCGATGGACTCTACGACTCCTACACTGGCTTTGCCCTCCCGGCCGAACCGGTCCTTCCGCCGCAGGAGATTCATCCTTCGTTGTGGTTCAAGTCCGCCGAGCTGACCGTCCTCAAGGCCGGACTTGCCGCCGACGACTTCGCGCGCAGCCGCTGGGTCGCGCTGCAGAAACTGGCTGACCTCGGCAAACCGCCACCAGCCGCGCCCACGGCAAGGGACAAGACCGAGATCATTCACAAATACTATGGCGCGATGTCCATCGCCGCCCGCGCGCACGCTCTCATGTCCTTGCTCACCGATGACGAGTCCGCGCGCACTGCGCATCGCCGGCGGGCCGAGGAGCTTTTGCTTCGCGCCTACGACGGCCCCATCTTCGAGCTCGATTCCAGGGTCCAAGGCAGCGCCGTGGATGAAATCTACCGCGGCTCCTGGTTGCAAAATTATGCTCATGCCTATGACTGCCTCCAGCCAACCCTCGCTCCCGATGCCGACCGGCAAATCCGCGAGCGGCTCGCCCGCGAAGCCCAGTGCGTTTACAACAACCTCTACGTCTGGACCGAAACCAGCCCGCACAACCATCTCTCCAAACCCGCGTGGGGTCTCGGCTCGATCGCCTTGGCGTTATCCTCCCATCCGCAGGCGAAGAGGTGGCTCGCCCGCGCCATCGAGGCGACCAACCGGAACACCCGCTATTTCTTCAGCAGCGACGGCATTTACCGCGAGGGCAGCCACTATCTCATCTTCTCGCTCACCAACTTTGTGCCGTTCCTCCATCATTATCGCAATGTTTCCGGCGTGGACGGCTTCACCGCGTTCCAGCCGGTCTTCGAGGCCATGGTCCGGGTCCGCAACAGCCGCGGCTGGCTGCCCAACATCGAGGACTCCTACATCCGCCCGACGCCCACGCACCTCGTGGCTGATGCCTATCGGGGCAAGTCCACCAAACTCCACTCCTCCGCCCCGCTCTCGGAAATCCTCACCTGGAGCTACCAGACCTGCGATCTCAGTCCGTTCGAAAAAGAACGCGGTGACACCGGTTTCAACTACACTGGGGCAAGCTGGGACTACCCGCTCGAGATCGACGAACTCCTCACCCACAACGCCGCGCTTCGCGCCACCGCACCCGACGCCCCCCCGAATGTTTTCCTCAAGGGCGGCCAGACTGTCCTGCGCAACAGCTGGAACAGCGCCGACTCCGGCCAGCGTTACCTGCTCTTCCACGGCGTTGCGGTCGCCGACAATCACAACCACGACGACCAGCTGAGCTTCATCCTGCAGGCGGAGGGCCAGATGATGTGCTCCGACGCCGGCTACTCGCGCGGCACCTACACCGGCACCGAGCGCACCGCATGGTATAACACTGCGCCGGCCCACAACACACTCACCTTCGACGGCCAGCCCGCGGGCAGGGATCCATCGAACGCCACCCCGCATTCCTTTCACCACGAGGAGCCCGGCTTGGTGGTCGTTGAGAAGTCGACGTCCGCCCTGCCCAAAGGCGCCGTCTGGTCCCGCCTCATCTGCTGGATCGCCGGCGATTACTACGCCGTCATCGACCGGGTGGATGCAAAGCAGGCCATCGCGGTTAAATCCTGCCTGCACGGCGGCCGCGGCATACTCTCCACCACCAGAGACGGCGAGATTGACTGGGACTACTCCGCCGATCGCTACGGTCCCGTCGCCCGCCTCCGCTCGTGGACCGCTGCTCCAGGTTCGTCGTTCACCGAGATCAAATCCGGCGAACTCACCTACATCAAGGGCGACTATGCCGGGTTCCCGTATCTCGAAATATCCTCGGCCAGCTTTTCCACGCCCTGGATCACCCTGCTCAAACCAACTCCCGCCAATGAAAGGGTCACCTTTTTCGTGCAGGGGCGCAGCACCAAGGCGCTCTCCGCCTTCGTCGTGGCCGCGGCCGATCACCGGACCCTCATCGCCGCCCGCACCAAGGCCTCTCCCGTCATCGTGCTCGACGACATCGAGACCGACGCGTCCCTCGTCATCATCCGCCGCGACCTCGCCGGCAAAATCCTCAATCACTTCGTCCGCGATGCCACCTACCTGCGTGTCGCCGGCCAGACCGTCCCGCCATGATTTCCCCACGCACCTTCCCTCCCGTCACCCTGCTCGTCACCGCGGCGTTCGGTGCCGAACCCTATCAGTTGAACCAGTCCGAACTCGCCGCGCTTGCCGCCGAGGCGCCGGCGGTGTTCCGCTCACCGATCGCGACCGTGGTCGACAAGCCGCAGGCCTCCCCGAGCGGGGACGCGCACGACTACGTCAGCTTCGCCCGTTATTACTGGCCGGATCCCACCAAGCCCGACGGCCTGCCTTACGTCAGCCGCGACGGGCAGCACAACCGCGAGCAGGTCGCGCGCGGCGACCGCGGTCGCATCGGGGATTTTTGCGAAATCGTCGGGAAACTTGCCGCGACTTGGCGCGTGAATCGCGACGAGGCCGCCGCACGCCGCGCTGGTGAATGGCTGCGCGCGTGGTTCATCACCCCGGCCACGCGCATGAACCCGCACTTGGAATTCGCGCAGGTCCGGCTGGGTCGCCACAACAACCACGGCAGCCCGGCCGGCGTGCTCGATGCGCGCGACTTCGCCCGGGTGATCGACGCCCTGCTTCTGCTGGAGGGCTCGCCGGCCTTCGCCCCCGGCGAAGAGGACAAAATCCGCGCGTGGTTCACCGCCTATCTCGGCTGGCTCACCACGGCCAGGAATGCCCGCGACGAGCACGCGGCGAAAAACAACCATGGCTCCTGGTTTCTCGCCCAGACCATTCCCATCGCCCGCTACACCGGCCGCGACGACCTGGCGCGCGAGCTTTGCGAGGAGGACAAGGCGCGCATCGCAGCGCAGATCAAACCCGACGGCAGCCAGCCCGAGGAAATCCGCCGGGTCGATGGACTCGGCTACAGTGCGTTCAACCTTGAGGCGCAATTCCGCGTCGCGCGCCTCGCCGCGGGGCTCGGCGTGGACCTGTGGAACTACACCGCACCCAACGGCGCCAGCCTGCGCCGTGCCCTTGACTATCTCCGGCCCTACAACGACAAGCCCGGAACCTGGCCCACCTCGCAAAACGAAAAACTGCCGCGCGGTTTTCTGGACGAGCTCATCAAACCGGCCGACGACGTCTGGGGCCGCGCCCCGTTGCACTGATCGCCGGCCCGACCCGGGATTCTAGCTGTTGATCGGCGTGAAGGTGAACTGGCGGCGCACGCGGGTGATCACCGGCGCGCCTTCGCGCCGCGGCACCTCATAGCGCCATTCGCTGATCGCCAGGAGGACCGAGCGCGCAAACGCCTCGTCATCGGCGGAGATGATCAGGGGCATGCGCACCTTCCCCTCCGGGTCCACGAGATACTCCACCACGACCTTGCCCTCCTTGGCGTTCGCCCCGAGCTGGTCGGGCGGCATGGGTGAAATCTCCACCTTGGCGTCGAGCGGCTGGTCGAGTTCCTCCTGCCGGCAGACAAACGACCAGAATTCCTCCTTGTGATGTTGCTGGCCCGCCTTCAGCCGCGAGGTGAGGCCGGTGTCATTGGGCAGGATTCGGACCATTTCGGAGTTCTTGAAAATAAACCGCAGCTCCGCGCGGGTGTTGATGGGCTTGCCCTCATGGTGGGCCGGGACAAATTTCCATTTCGGGAGGACATCCAGCACTTCCTTGACGAACAACGGGTGCGTGTAACCCATCACCATCCAGTCCATCAGCCGGCCGTCGTCGCTGATCAGCACCACGATGTCGGCCTCGCCTCGATCGACGAATTCCCGGATCAACCTTTGGGGATAGGACACCTCGATGGTGCGGATGACCTGCAGGGGTTCGTAAGCATTCTTTTCCGACTTGGCTATCTTGCCGGAAACCAGTCCGGGAGCGATCAGTCCGGCTACCACGATCAAACTGCGCAGCGGTGCATGCATGGCGGTATTCCTCTATTGAAGGGGCCTATTATATGAAATCCGCCGGCAATATGCAATCGCGCCCGTCGCAAAATTAACGCGACTCATCGCAAAATCCGCCCCCGATCAGCCAGATAGCGGGGTTGAGCCTACCACCAGCTGCGCCGGGCGGAGGCGGTCAGCGCCTCGTCCAGCGGCGCCAGGTAGGGATGCCAGACCTTTTCCCACTCGAGGCTGACCGGCCCGGCATACTCGGCCCGCAGGACCGCGCGCAGCGGGGCCATCGGAAACTCGCCGTCGCCGGGCAGGACGTAGGTGTAGGGATGCTTCGCCGAGGACTGGCTGATGCTGTCCTTCACGTGGATGTGCGCTACGTGCGGCCCAACTGCGCGCCAGGTCACGACCGGATCCTCACCGCCTTTCTTCCAAGTGTGGTGCGTGTCCCACAGGATCGAGGTGTCCGGCACCGCCGCGACGAAGCGTTTGATTTTCTCGGCGGTGAAAAGCGTGTCGTGCGTCTCGACCATGAGGTCGGTCTTCCAGCCATTTTTCGCCCGCAGCTCGCGCCACCATTTCACGGTGGCGGCCGCCTCGGCGAGATCGGCGACACCGGCGTCCTTGCCGCCATCGAACACTCGCAGCCGCGGCACCCCCAGCGCTTCGGCCCAGGGGACGAATTGCAAAAAGGCCTCCCGGTCCGCCGCCGTGCCGCCGATGGCCTTCAACGATGTGCCGAACGCGATGAACTTCACCGGCTCGCCACGAAGTCTCGCGGCCAGCTTCTCCGGCGTGCCGCAGGTTTTCGCCAGATAGGCCGGCAGCTCCATCGTGCCGGCGAGCGAACGCAACTCGACCGCCCGGACCTGGTGTTTATGTGCCAACTCTAGCACCTGTTCCAGGGTCAGCTCGGGACAGCCCAGGGTCGAGAATGCCAGAATGCGGGACAACATGATAGTGCGGCCATCGTGGGGGCACGCGCCGCGGCGGAGCCAGCCAAAAGGGGGTTATGTCGTTCAACGGGCGTTTTTCGTTGACGCACTAATAACCCTCGTTTTTAGCTATCAGCGAAAATATGCCCCCCGCTGCCCCCAAGTTCGACTTTTCCGTGCTGCGCCGCCTGCGCGAGCAACACGAGATGACGCTGGCTGCGCTCTCGACGGCCTCGGGCGTGTCGCCGGCCGTCATCTCCAAGCTCGAGCGTAACCAGCAGTCCGCCGAACTCGACACGCTTTACCGCCTCGGACGCGCCTTCGGGATGAGCGCCACCGACCTCATGGCCCTGGCCGAATCCCCCCTCGCTCACCGCTCCAGCGAAAAGCCCTACCGCTCCGGCAAGTTCAGGTTTCGCCAGGTCAAATACGCCAACGTCGTCGCGCTGCTCGGCTCCGCCCCCGCCGGCGCCAAGGTCTCGCGCCCGGAGATTCACCACGACGACACCGAGGTCTGCTGGGTGACCGGGGGCAAGGTGCGCCTCAGCCTGCCGCACGAGCAATGTGTGCTCGCCGCGGGCGACAGCATTCAGTTCGATGCCATCCAGCAGCACACCTACGAGGCGCTGGCCGACTCCCAATTCATCATCCTCCATTTGCGCAAAGACAAACGCTACTGAGCCCATGAAAATCGACGACCAGCTGAAACCCGCCTCGCTCGCCCCCGCGCTCGCCAACTTCTGGAAGGTCTCAGGCGACAAGCTCAATCTCATCCACCGCGACTACGATCCCGCCAAAGGCGCGCCGGTCTTCACCGTCGCCGGCAAATACACCGCCCGCGGCTGGACCGAGTGGACCGAAGGCTTTCTCTACGGCTCCGATCTTCTGCAGTTCGACGCCACCGGCGAAGCGTCCTTCGCCGCCCGCGGCCAGAAATACACCATCAACCGCATGGCCTCGCACGTCTCGCACATCGGCGTGCACGACCACGGCTTCAACAACCTCAGCACCTACGGCAACTGGCTGCGCCTCCAGCGTGAGGGCAAGCTGCCCGCTGACAAAAGCGAGTTCTGCGAGCTGGCTCTCAAAGTTTCCGGCGCCGTGCAGGCGTCACGCTGGTCGAAGATCAACGGCGGCGGCGGTTACATCTACTCCTTCAACGGTCCGCACTCCCTCTTTGTCGACACCATCCGCTCCTGTCGCATCGTCATGGTCGCCCACGCCCTCGGCCACCGGCTCATGGGCGAGAACGACGCGGCGCACAACCTGCTCGAGCGCGGGCTCCAGCACATCGACGCCACGGCGAAATACTCCGTCTTTTACGGCGAGGGCCGCGACACCTACGACGAGCCGGGCCGCACGGCGCACGAATCCGTCTTCAATCCGAACGACGGCCGCTTCCGCTGCCCCAACTCGCAGCAAGGTTATTCCGGCTTCACCACCTGGACGCGCGGTCTCGCCTGGGCCATGGTGGGATTTGCCGAGGAGCTCGAGTTCCTCGACACCGTGCCGGAGGCCGAGCTCGCCCCGCTGGGCGGCCGGACGCAGCTGCGCGACCTGATGCTCAAGGCCGCCCGTGCCACCTGCGACTGGTATATCGCCAATACCGCGCTCGACGGCATCCCCTATTGGGACGGCGGCGCCCCCCGCCTCAACAAGCTCGGCGACTGGCGCGCGCGTCCGGCCGAGCCGTTCAATGACTTCGAGCCGGTCGACAGCTCTGCCGCTGCTATCGGCGCACAGGGTCTGCTCCGCCTCGGCCGCTACCTCGGGGAAAACGCCGACGGCAAGAAATACTGGCAGGCCGGCCTCACCACGATGCGCACTCTGCTCGCCGAGCCCTACCTCGGCACCGCGCCCAACCACCAAGGCCTGTTGCTCCACTCCGTCTATCACCGCCCGAACGGTTGGGACCACATCCCCGCCGGCCGGAAAGTTCCCTGCGGCGAAGCCTCTCTGTGGGGCGACTATCACCTCCGCGAAGCCGCGCTCCACCTGCAGCGCGTCATCAAGAATGAAAAGTATTATACGTTCTTCGGCTGCCTGCGCGGTTGAGCCGCAGTTTTAAGTTTTACGTGATAAGTTTTTAGCCCCGACCCTCTGCCTTACACCTTGCAACTTAAACCTTACACCTATGTCCCCTGCTTCCTTAGACCAACTCTGCATTCACACCATCACCACCAAGTCGTGGGCGATCGAGATGTCCGCGCAGAAATTCGCCGCGGCGGGCGTAAAGGGCATCACCGTCTGGCGCGACACTTTCGCCGGCCGTGACATCGCAAAGACGGGGAAAATGCTCCGCGACCACGGCCTCTCCATCGTTTCGCTCTGTCGCGGGGGTTTCTTTTCCGGCAAAACCGCCGCCGAACGCCTGTCAGCTCTCGATGACAACCGCCTCGCCATCGCCGAGGCCCACGCGCTTGGCGCGCCGCTTATTGTGCTGGTCTGCGGTGCCGTGCCCGGCCAGCCGCTCACCGAGTCGCGCAAGCAGATCCTCGACGGCATCGCCGCGCTCCTCCCCGATTGCAAAGCCGCCGGCGTAAAGCTCGCCATCGAATCGCTTCACCCGATGTATGCCGACACCCGCTCGGCCGTGAACACCCTTGGCCAGGCCAACGACATGGTGGAAAAACTCAAGTCGCCCTTCGTCGGCGTCGCGGTTGACGTGTATCACGTCTGGTGGGATCCGGCGCTCGAGGCGGAGATCGCCCGCTGCGGCCGGCTCAAGGCCCTCTTTGCCTATCATGTCTGTGACTGGCGCACGCCGACCATCGACCTCCTCAACGACCGCGGCCTCATGGGCGAAGGCCACATCCCGCTCCGTCAGATCCGCGCCTGGGTCGAGGCCGCCGGCTTCAAGGGCTTTAACGAAGTCGAGGTCTTCTCGACGCGCCTCTGGGCCATGGACCAGGACGCATATCTCAAAAAAATCGTTCAGGCCTACAAGGATCACGTGTGACCAATCATTCTCGTTCTCCTAATCCTAATCGTTCTCTGGAGATTACGAGAATGAGTAAGAGAACGAGAACGACCCAAACCAATCTACCCGCTACTCGCTACTCCTCCTATGAAAACCCACCGCATCGGCATCATCATGAACGGCGTCACCGGACGCATGGGCACCAACCAGCATCTCATTCGCTCCATCAAGGCCATCATGGACCAGGGTGGCGTGAAGCTTTCCGACGCCGAGGTCATCATGCCCGACCCGGTCCTCGTTGGTCGCAGCGAGGAAAAGCTGAAGGCCCTCGCCGCCCGCGTGGGCGTCACCCGTGTCTCAACCAACCTCGACGCCGAGCTGGCGAAGCCCGACAACCAGATCTACTTCGACTCCACCCTCACCGGTCAGCGCCCCGCCGGCGTCCGCAAGGCCATCGTCGCGAAAAAACACATCTACTGCGAGAAACCCACCGCCACCACCTCCGCCGAGGCCCTCGCCCTCGCCTGGGAGGTCACCGCCGCCGGCCTCAAGAACGGCGTCGTGCAGGACAAGCTCTGGCTGCCCGGCCTCCTCAAGCTGAAATATCTCATCGACACCGGCTTCTTCGGCAAAATCCTTTCCGTCCGCGGCGAGTTCGGCTACTGGGTGTTCACCGGTGAGCACGAGAAACTCCAGCGCCCCTCGTGGAATTACCGCAAGGAGGACGACGGCGGCATCATCGTGGACATGCTCTGCCACTGGCAATATGTCATTCAGAACCTCTTCGGCGACATCAGGAGTCTCACCTGTCTCGGCGCCACGCACATCCCCACCCGCTGGGACGAGGCCGGCAAGCCCTACAAGTGCACGGCCGACGACTCCGCCTACGCCACCTTCGAACTCGTGAACGGCGTCATCTGTCACTTCAATTCCTCATGGGACGTCCGCGTCGATCGCGACGACCTCCTCACGCTCCAAGTGGACGGCACGCACGGTTCGGCCGTCGCCGGCCTGCGCGACTGCAAGGCCCAGGCCCTCGCCGCCACGCCCCGC
>JAYUGX010000106.1:0-8760 GCA_043738215.1 Lacunisphaera sp. | reverse complement strand
ACGAAATCGTGCGCCATGACCTGCCGGTCATCAGCGAAGAGACGACCAAGCTGGTCGGAGTGTTTCGCCTGCTGGAGCAGCGAATTGAAGCCACGCTGGTTTTGCTCAAGCCCGAGATCTGGCTGAACAAGGTGGCCCAGCCCTACGGGAAATTCAACGAGACGAAGCAGCGCTGGGCGGCCTGGCAGGCGACGTTGAAGGCGGTGACGGCGGCGAGCCTCGAGCGCGACCGCACCCGCTTCCGGGCTTTGCGGGCGCAGGAACGCCAGGTGCGGGACTGGATTGACGGGCTGGAAGGCCCGACGGGGTTTGGCGCGCTGGCCGTGCCGGATATCAGTGCGGAGTCGGCCGACACCGCGGCGGCGCTGCGGCAATTGGAGGGGGTGCGCCGCGAACAGGCGGCCAGCGCGGTCGCCGCCGCCGCCGAATGGCGGGCGGCCCTGCCGGTGACACCCTGGGCAACCGTGGGCGCCAGCGTCCGCGCGCCGCTGGAAGCACACCGCCAGTGGCTGGCCGAACTGCCGGCTTTCGGCGCCGACCTCGACAAGCTGGGCGCACTCCTGGCGGACGGTTTCAGTTGGAACGAGGGGGTGAGCGAGGTGATGGACCGGCTGGCGCGGCACCCGGGGCTTGACGCCCTCGCCGGCCGGCCGGCGGAGTGGAACACCGAGGCGAAACTGCTCAGCCGGCTGGTGGGCAGCAGCGACCGGACGGAACTGACCGCGGCGGCGCAAAGCGGCGGGCTCTCAAGAAAATTCACGGCGTGGCGCCGGCTGGGCACGCTCACGGGCTGGCCGGCCGGAGCCGAGGACCTCGACGTCGACGGGGGAGTGGTGACGTTGTTGCGGGAGGGGATTGCGCGCGACTTGAAGGATGAATCACGCCGGGGTGCCTTGCTGGCGGAACTTACGCGGGAAACGCGCGTGCGCTGGAACCGGGCGGCGCGCAATTCGGCCGGCAGCGAGGCGAAAATCACGGCGGTGTTCGAGCGGATGGACCGCTACAGCATCGCCGAGTCGGATCTCGAGGAACCGGCGTTGTATAACCTGAAGCTCTGGCGGCTGAAACGGTCCGACTGGAGCGAAGTCGACCTCGGCCCCCTGCGCAGCCGGCGCGATGCCTTCGTCGCGGCGGTGCGTGCGATAGCGGGAGTGGTGACCCAGCCAGCCGTGGCGAATTTCGTGCAGCAGCTCGCTGACATCAGCCTGGTCGTCGATCCAAACCGCAAGCCGACTCCCTCGCCCCGGCTGGCGGGCTGGTCGGAGGAGCTGACTGATGACGGGTTGGGTCTGTCCGCCACCTGGAAAAGCGGCGGGAAGAGCGTGAAGCTGGATTTCGCCATCGTGCAGCCCCCGGACGACACGCCGCCCTTCTATCTGGCCAAGCGGGAAATTGCGGTGGGTGAATTTCTCGATCTGATCGGGACGCGGCCGAAGGAAGCCGCCGCGGTGTTCGACGAGCTGCCCCTTTGGACCAAGGCCGAGACCTTCGACAAACCCTATAACAAACCGATGGCCTGGCGCCCGCGGGTGGACAACAGCGGCAAATACAATGGCTTTGAGCTGAATCCGACGTGGATCTCGTTCACGACCGCCCAGGTGAAGGGTTTGCTGGATGACGCCGAATTACGCGCCAAAACCCCGGCCCTCGACCAGGCGGCGGCGGAGAAGCCCACTTTGCGCAGCCCGTTGCAACAGATGCCGCCGGACGCGGCGAAAATCTTCACCGAGAAACTGCTGGGGGCCCGCCTGCCCACCCCCCGGGAGTGGCAGGCCGTCATGAAGACGGTGGGCCCGGCCGCCAGCGGCAATTTTCGCGGACCGAATTTCCAGAGCCTGTTTGCTTACCTCCGGGATTACAAGGTGGCCGGTCAGACCCTTACCTGGCGGCCGAACGAGGGTGTGTTCCTGCCCATGGTCACGGCCCCGGGCAGCGCCGCGCGCCGGAAATATGTCGACGATGGCCAGGCGAGCGCCGGGGCGGGCGGGACCCGGCTGTGGCTCGCGCCGGTCGACGAAGGGGCTCCGACCGGCGGCTTTTTCCATCTGGTCGGCAATGTGTGGATCTATCTTTACGACGACGCCGCGAAACAATTTTACGTGGCTGGCGGGTCGGCGCTTTCTTCGCCCGGGATCGACTTCACGCAGCCGCAGAAGGTCGAGGCCGCCAGCCAGATCGGCGCCAAGCGCGTGACCGAGGGGTTCAGCGACGTGGGCCTCCGGCCGGCGTTTGACGCGCCGCCGGGTTTCCGCGAGCGCTACAAGCTATTATTGCTTGTGCGCCAGCAGAAATTTCTGACATGGTGATTTACCGATGCCGCCGCCCACTACCAACGACGTGGCTTTAGCTGAACCCGCAGCCTGGGCAGCGTCCTTGGTTACGCAGTTGAAATACCTGCAGACCAACCTGGCGGAGGAGACCCCGGAGAACCGCCAGGTCTACCTGGAGGAGGATTTGCGCCGGGCGTTGCAGATCGTGCCGGCCGCCAAGCGCGGATCTTATCTTTACGCCCTGGTGCAAAAGTTGCCCGAGTGGGAGCTGGCCGCCGTCACGGTGACCGCGCCCGCCGCCATCGCCCGGCAGACGCCGGACGAGGTCGTCAAGTCCTTCCTGCAACTCGCGCCGCAACTTTCCGGCGAGCAGCGCGAAAACGTAAAGCAAAAGCTGGCCGCGCTCGGCCTGATCGTCCCGACCAAGCTGGCCATCGAGGGCGAGGCGCTGACCGGCATCCGGACGAAGCTCAAACTCGACCCGGAGGACCCGATCGACACGCAGCAGCTCGGCCGGCTTTTCGCCGTTTTTGCCGAGGCGATCCTGGCGCTCGACCAACTGGCCTGGAATGTGTGGCGCAACGCCGCCCCCAAGTCGCCCATCCGGCGCGACACCGCGCAGGGGGATTTGCGGACAGTGACGCGGCGTTCGCTCACCGGCGATGCCGAGTCTGCCGCGGCCCAGGTCCTGGTGCAAAAACAAGTCGAGGCGACCCGCCAGTTGATTGCCGGCCTCATGGCCGGACTCGGCCCGGCCGGGAAAAATTTCGCCCGGCGTTACCAGCAGCGCTACACGCCCGACGCGGTCCGCGAGGTCGTCCGGGCGGAAGGCGGAGGCAAGGGGGATGCGCAATACTGGAAGAAGCACACCGAACTGGCGGCCGAGATCACCGAGACCGTCATCGAGGACGACGTCCAGGCCGCGGTGGTAAAATATGCCGAGGATCTCATGGGCGGCGCCAAGCGCGATTAACCCGGCCGTCACCCTTCACCAATTTTCCGCCCGGTCGGTTCCGATTTTCATCATCCACTTCACCAACCCCTAATCCGCCGTGCCCGCCAGTTTACTCACCCACTGTGACCCGCTGTTCCAGGCGGTCTGCCGCCTCAACCGCATCGGCCGCATGAACCGGGGCGCCGCCATCGAATACACCCAGACCCGCACCGAGATCGAGGAGCACCTCGAGGTGCTGGCCCGCATCGCCCGCGGCGACATCGCGCTGGGCGAGCAATACCGCAAGGTCGAGCTGCCGCTGATCTTTTTTGTCGATTCCATGATTGCGGAAAGCGCGCTGCCTTTCGCGCAGAAATGGAACAACAACCGGCTCGCTTTCGGGCGCAACGAGCGGGCGGGCGATGAAAAGTTCTTCCAGTTGCTGGATGAGACCTTGCAGGACACGAAGCCGGAGGCCGACGAGCGCCTGGCGATCTTCTACGTCTGCATCGGCCTGGGCTTCACCGGCGGCTCCGGCGGGTCGGCGGACTTCTTGAAGAAGAAGATGCAGGAAATCGCGCCACGGGTGAAGGCTTATGTCGATGCCGACGAGTCGGCTTTCATCACGCCGGCCTCCTACCAGCACACCAACCTGTCCAACCTGCCGCTGCCCATGGCGGCCAGCCTCGTGCCGCTGCTGATCGTCCTCGCGGGTCTGCTGCTCGTGGTCGTCGCCGTCAATGTCTACACCTTCCACAGCGCGTCGGCGGAGTTGAACCAGTCGCTCGATGCGATCATCGCGCACGATCCCGCCAAAACCACCCCTCAACCCTGACCCGGCGCCATGCTCGACCAATTCCAGCAGATTCCGAAGAACATGAAGATGCTCATGGCCGCGCTGGCCGGCATCGCGGTCCTGGCCGTCACGGCCATGATCGACCGGCGGGCCTTGCTGATCGCCGCCGCCGGCATCGTCATCGTCGTCGCCGCCATCCTGCTCTGGCAGATGTATCTGAAATGGACCGGGCGCCAGCGCACCCGGATCATGAGCAGCCAGCTCGCGTCCCACTCGTCCGGGGCCCCGTCCGCGATCCACGATCCGGCCCTCCTCGCCACCCTCGACCGCCTGCGGGAGAACTTCGCCCGGGGGCTCGAAAAGTTCGAGGCGGTGGGCAAGGATCTCTATTCGCTGCCGTGGTATATCGTCTGCGGCGAACCCGGCTCGGGCAAGACCGAGGCCGTGCGCCGCTGCAAGGTCGGCTTCCCCCCCGGCCTGCAGGATGAGATGCAGGGAGCCGGCGGCACCATCAACATGCACTGGTGGTTCACCAACTACGCCGTGCTGATCGACACCGCCGGCAAGCTCCTCTTCCAGGAGGCGCCGCCCGGGTCGACGACGGAATGGACGGAATTTCTCACCCTGTTGCGGAATACGCGGCCCAATTGCCCGATCAACGGCCTGTTGCTGGTGATTCCGTCGGAGAGCCTGATCAAGGATTCGATGGAGGAGATCACGGCCAAGGCCGGGAAAATCGCCCGGCAGCTCAACACGATCCAGCGCGTGCTCGACGTGCGGTTCCCGGTCTTCGTGCTGATCACGAAGTGCGACAAGATCGTCGGCTTCCGCGAATTCTTCAGCGGGGTGAAGGATCCGCAGCTCCAGGACCAGATGACCGGCTGGTCCAATCCCACGTCGCTCGACACGCCGTTCCAGATGGAGGCGGTGAACCGGCATCTGGCCGAGGTGGTGGAGCGCATCGGCCGGCGGCGGCTGGGCATGCTCAAGGATCCCGTGCCGGCTGACGCCGGCAAAAGGCGCGCGGACGAGGTCGACGCACTCTTCGCCCTCTCGGCGAGCATCGGGGCGCTGGCGCCCCGGCTGCGCAAATACCTCGAGACCATCTTCGTCATCGGCGGGCAGTCGGCGAAGCCGCTCTTCCTGCGCGGCATCTATTTCACCTCGGCCCTGACCGAGGGCAAGGAGCTGGACACCGAGCTGGCGGCGGCACTGGGCCTGACCGAGGACCAGTTGCCCGCGAGCAAGGCGTGGGAACGCGAGCGCTCGTATTTCCTGAAGGACTTGTTCCTCCAGAAAGTTTTCCGGGAAAAAGGCCTGGTCACGCGGGCGACCAACACCACACAGCTGCTCAAGAACCGCCAGCGGGTCATCGGCGGCGTGGTCGCGGCCGGGACCCTGGCGGTGCTGGGTATCAGCTACGCGGGCTACAAGGCGCTCAAGTCCAGCGTGGGCAGTGAGCTGGTCTACTGGCGCGCCGGCGCGAAGGCGGAAAACTGGTCGGGAACGAAGTGGCGGCCGATCGTCAACGGCCGTCTGGAGTATACCGGCAATGATATTGTGCAGCTGGATGTCGGCCAGGAGCTGCCGATCATGCAGTATCACGACAAGCTGCAGCAGCAGGTCAGCGCCGACATGCGCATTCCCGTGGTCTTCAAACCGATTGAATCCGTCGCGATGCAGGCCAATCCCCGCCGGCGCCAGGCCCAGCGCGTGCTCTTTGAAGCCAGCGTGATCGCCCCGGTGGTCGAGGCCAATCGCGACCGCCTCATCAATTCGACCGGCTGGAGCGCGGCGGATTCGGAGCGGCTCGCGGCGCTGATCAGCCTGGAGGGGGCGATTCATCTCAAGGGCCTGCCCGGCTACGACGCCGATTATCCGCCCGAGGAGTTCTTCAACCCGCTGCTCGGGCCTTCCCTGAAGGGGGTGGCCGATGGCCAGGCGGTGCTGGCCAAGCTGATGCAGATCCACGACTGGACCTATTTTCGCGGCGGTGACGGTCGCGGCAAGTGGCCCGGGGTTTGGCTCTCCCGCGGCAAGAGTCTGCGGGACAACCAGCCGCTCGGGCGCGGCTTGGACGCCCTTGACCGCTCGATGCAAAGCGCCCAGGGCACGCAGCGCGATGCCATTCAAACCATTCAAAACGGCCGGCTCGTGATCGTGCGCTTCACCGATGCCGAAAAGGCGTTCCAGCGGGCCGTGGCCGCGCCGCGAAATTCGGCCTGGGCGGACAATGTGCTCTCGGCCTGGGGCGACCTCGGCCCCCGCCGCGCCGCCTTGGACAAGCTGGCGGAGGAGCTCAAAAACAAAACCGGGGTGACGGGCGACAACGTGACGCTGGACGCGGCCTACCGGGCCACGGTCGAGCGCATGAAGAGCGAAACCGGCCAGGCCTCCCAGCTCATCCGCGCCGCCCTGCTCAAGCAAAAACCTGCGGCGGATGCCGCCACGGCCACCACGACGGGTCCGGCCAGCGAGTTTACCCTCTACCGCGATTTGGAGCGCCGGCTCACCGGTTTGGACGCGCAGGTCGCGACGCAGCTGGGGCAGTTGATGTCCCCCTCCGATGAGGCGCAACTGGGCGATCTGGATGTCTCGACCCTGCTGGCGGAGAACGGCACTGCCGCCTATGCCGTGCGCTATGCGGCCTACGCGGACATCATCCAGATCATGGCGCCGACCCAGGCGGGCGGGTCGCTGTTGGGCCGGCTGGGGGAGGCCCTCAAGCAGCAGGGGTCAACGCTGGCGGCCGTGCGCGATCGCGTGTCCAAATACACCGGTGCCTCGCGTCAGGAATTCACCACGGCGATGCGCACCTTGCTGGAGACCGCTTCGGCCCAGGGCGCGGAGGGAACGGTCGACGCCTATCTGCGTGAACTCGACAATGCTTTCCCGGATACCCTCGGCTATCCGCTCGGCTCCGGCGCCGAGCTCACCGTTGAACAACTTCGGGCGACCATGGCGGCGCTCGCCAAGGTGCACGGTGATGCCGCGGTGACCGGCCTTCCCGCGGCGGCGCGACGCACGCTCGAGGGCCGGTTCAAACGGCTGGACCAGATGGCCGCTTTCGCCGCCCAGCTGGTCGGCCCCGATGGCAACCCCGCGCCGGTCAGATTGATTCTGCCAAGTGACCAAACCCAGGAGGCAGCCATCCAGCAGGCTTTGGGCGCGAACGGCGCCAAGCAGGCGATCACGCGTGTTTATAAATCCATGCGCGTGACCGACCGCAGTTACCCGCTGCAGGGCCTGCCCGAGAGCGTGATACTCGCCAAGTTCACCACGGCCGCGCCGCTGCCCCGGCTGGAGTTCTTCACCACCGCCGGCCCGAAATCCGTGGCCGATGCCGCGGTGGAACCCGGCCCCGGTTGGGCGGTGCTGCGCCTGCTCCCGCAGGGCGGGGTGCGGCACCCGGATGGCAAGGAGTGGGATGCGATCATTCGCCTGAACAACCAGGGAACGGAACTGGTGCTGGCGGTAACAATTGTTTTTGAGCAGGGGTTGCCTGCACTGGAGCGCTGGCCGGCGACTGCCCGGTGAACCCCCCGTGTTTGGCAAAGCAAGGCCAGCCCATCACCCCATGCCTGAAATTCCCATGCAACCTCGTCGGTCTGTTGCCGGCCAGGGAAATTACGGCCAAGCCGCCAGCCCCTGGCGTGGGTCTCCGCGCCGGACATGAACAATTTTTCCAAATTTTTCCTGAACGAGGACTGGAAGGCGATACCCAATGCCCCGCGTTTCTTTTTGGGGGCGTTTGGCAAGCATCCCGGCTGGAACGACCATCTGGATGATATCGGACTGGTCACGGCTTCGCTGGTCGATGCGCGCAGTATTCTTTACGGCGGCATCGCCCATCAGATCGAGCATGCCGCCTGGGAAAAGGCCGGCGCCGGCCAGGTGACGCCGGGTTTTGATCATGTGATCCACTGGCGCCGCCTGAATGAAAGCCTCACGGGACTCATCTGGTCGTCCCAGGATGGCAAGGGTCGCGCGCTTTATCCGATGATCACCGTCGCCCACAGCGTGACCCGGTCTTTCAGCTGGCTGGCGGGTGAACTCCTGCCGGCGCTGGAGGACGTGAAGGCAAAATGCCGCAGCACGACTTCGGCCGGCGTCGTGATGGCGCACATCAAGGGAGTCGAGGAATCACTCCGGACCCGGTTGCCCGACAGCGAGCGTGTCTCCACCGCCCCCGGCCTGGGCATCCCGGCCTGGGCCGCTTATTTTTCCACCGAGCAGATGGCCTTGCGCCGCATCCTGCACCACCTCCGGAGGAATTTCGCGCTCTTCACGCCGGGCAGCCTGGAATGGTGCAAAGCTGAAAAACAATCGCTTTCCCGCAGTCTGCGTCTGCCGCAAATACCCGGGGCCCAGCCGGCGGAGTCGCTTAACGCTTGGGTGTCATTCCTGGCCACCCAGCTCGATCCCGCCGTGCCCTTTTTCGGCCTGGTTCCCGTGGGCCAGAACTGGATGGATGTTATTGTCGGGGAGCCGGCCGCGGCGGACTTTTTCCTCCTGCGGGCGCGGCCGGCGGCGCTGCCGGTGGTGACCGACATTCCCTATCAACTGGACGCTGAAAATCCGGCGGATGACGCCGGCTTGTTTGCCAGCCTTGCGCGCGGCCAGTTGCCGGAGGTTTCCTGCCTCAATGGCCAGCCAGTCAAGGCCAACCGGGAGGCTGCCGTAAAATGGCTCCTGCGATTCCGGCCGGGTTCCCGCCCGAGTTTTATCAGCCGCCTTTTCGGATCCGGTGATTCCTGAGA
>JAYUGX010000105.1:0-67647 GCA_043738215.1 Lacunisphaera sp. | reverse complement strand
CCACCCGCTCGCAGCGGATGACCCGGCTGATGCCGCCGCAGCCATAGTGGCCCACGACCATGATGTGCTTCACTTTCAGAATATCGACCGCGAATTGGAGGACGGACAGGCAGTTCAGGTCGGTGTGCACGACCACGTTGGCCAGGTTGCGGTGCACGAAGACCTCGCCCGGCAGCAGGCCGATGATCTCGTTCGCCGGCACGCGGCTGTCGGAGCAGCCGATCCAGAGATATTCGGGCGACTGCTGTCGCGAGAGTTTTTGGAAAAACTCCGGGTCGCGGCGCTTGATCGCCTCCGCCCAGGCTTGGTTCTGCTCGAAGAGTTTCTTCAGGCTGTGCATGCAGACGGCATGTTCATCGGGCCCTCCTTCTTGTCCATCCTGGAATTTCTCCCACGCGTCTCACCGTAAATAGGCATCGAGACACTCGTCGAGCAAGATGAGCTGTTCGTGCGAAAGTTGCCCGAGCGTACCGCGCAAGCGGCCTTTTCTCACCTGCCTGATGCCCGGAATCACCGCATAGCTGTCCTTGCCCGCAAAAGTGCCGACAGCCACGCGCAACGGCCAGATTTCCGGCGCGGTGCTGGATGTCGGCACGACCACTACTGTGTTAAGCACATCATTATGCGCCGTACCGGAGACGATGATGCCCGGACGCACCTTGCCCATTTCGGGTGGAGTCGTGTCGCTCAAGTCCACCCAGACGACCGTGCCGCGCTTCATGGCTTCTTGGGCTCGACGTCATCCACCAGCGGAGCCGACTCCCAAACCTCCATCGCCGCCCGCTCTTCGGGATTCTCCCGCAAAAACTCCTGATAAACGACCGCTGCTTCCCGATGAGCGCGCGCCCGGTGTTCGCGTTCGATCAATTCGCGCACGTAGCCGGAGATACTTTCGTTCTTCGGCTTCAATGTCGTGACTTTTTTCACTAAATCCGCCTCTAGTTTTATGGTAGTCGCTGACATACTTAATAAGTAGTCGATTGGTATGACGTGTCAACGCTCCTTTGGACCAACTGCCGATTACAGCCAAACCGACGCACACGACAGCTTCGAGGCGCATTCGCTTGCGCCCTATTGTGACCGCGCCATCGTGCCAGCCATGACAATTGCGGTCATGGCAAAGAACCCAAAGAAAACTTACCCTTAGCTTATGAATAGGAAACAAAACCTGATTACTTTGATTCTCTTTTCAGGAATCATCTCGCTTCTAGCAGTCACCGGATGCACTGGCGGCACGTCTAGTCGTTACCAGATTTCTAGCCACACTGTATCGGATGTTGATCCGAAATCCAGGAGCACAACAGAACGGCACATCGTAATTAAGACTAACACCGACACTGGAGAAACGTGGGAGTTGAAATACGACATCGGCCACATGCGTGATGTTTGGGAGCCAATTCTCAACTAGTGATTTTAAAACCAGAGCTAACTACTACGTTTCATATAGTAGGCTTTGGGAAGATTGGCCACACCTTGTATACACCCTCACTCCGAAACGTCCCAAGATAGATTGCAGCGAACTGCACTACCTCCCCCATAGCAGTCCTCAACGATCCAATAATCTGATCAATAAAATCATCATCCGTTAACTGGGCCTGTAGGTGAACCAAAAGCATCAAAGTATCCACGCCAGAATATCGCTTCCCTGCTTTGCTCTGAATACGATTCAGAATCTCAGTGGCCATACTCAGGTCAGGCTCATTGATGCCACCAGTAAAGTAGATGCCTGTCTTACCCTTTTCTAAATCTCGGGTTGCCTGCCATTCAGCCTTAGCTGCACTGGGTGAATAGTAGGCTGTTGTAATTTCCACTCCTATCGACCCGGTTTGCGTAGTGATTACACAATCTGGTTCGATCCCAGCTTTTCCTGCACGAATATTGGAATACGAAATACGAAGCACATCTAGTAAGTGCCGCGACACGGCAACTTCATGAGTCTCTTTGATATTCATGCTACACCACCCGTGCCCAAAGCACCTTGAGGTAGCGGCTTTCGAGACAGTTCGAGTAAACCGGGTGGTCCACGCCGGGGCCGGTGCGGTCGAAGATCTGCAGGCGGCGGCCGAGTCGGTGCACGCCCTTGATCACGCAACCCTCGAAGTCCTCGAGTGCCACGAGCCCAGAGCACGAGCAGGTGACGAACAGGCCGCCGGGCTTCACCAGGCTGGCGGCGATGGTGTTCAGGTCGGCGTATTTCCGCATGCCCTCGGCCGCGAAGGCGGGGTCGCGCGTCATGACAAACTTCGGAGGGTCGCACATGACCGCGTCGAACTGCTCGCCGTTCTTCTGCATCTGCCGCGCGTAGGCGAAGGCGTCGGCGTGCACCCACTTCAGCTTGTTCGGCGAGATCTGGTTCAGGTTGGCGTTGCGGCGGCCCTGCGTAATGACGTCCTCGTCGAGGTCCACCGCGGTGGCCTCGCTCGCGCCACCGAGCAGGGCGTTGATCGAGAACCCGCCGGTGTAGCTGCACAGGTCGAGGACGCGGGCACCCTTCACGAGCTGGCCGAAGCGCTCGCGGTTGTCGCGCTGGTCGCAGAAGAACCCGGTCTTGTGCCCCTCGGTGAAATCCACCTCGTATTTCACTCCGCCTTCCTTGATGCGCACTTTGTCCGGCGCGGAAGCCGTGATCTCCTTCATCTGCGAGGGCTTGATGCCCTCGAGGCTGCCGAGATCGTGGTCCACGTGCACGCGGACGTGCTTCGTGCCGAGCAGCTCGTGCAGCAGCGGCAGCCACTTCGGCAGGCGCAGGAAAATGCCGAGCGAATAGACGTCACAGTAAAGCACGTCGGCATAGCGGTCGATCGTCAGGCCGCTGAGCCCGTCGCCGTCGGAGTTGATGACCCGCCACGCATCGGAGGTCTCGTCGAGCTTGAACATGTCCTGGCGCAGCGCGACGGCCTGCCGGATGGCCGCCGCGAAATACTCCTCGCCGACCGGCTCGCTGGAGTGGACGACGACGCGCAGCGGCATCTTGGCGCGCGGGTTGAAGAGCCCGGTGCCGACGCGGTGGCCAAACTTGTCGTAGACCGCGACGAGGTCGCCCGGCCGGGCGTCGCGCGACACGTCGCCGAGCATCCGCGGGAAGATTGCCGGCTGGAAACTCACGAACTTCAACTGCGCCCACGGCTTCGACCACTGCGATGGCGGCAATGGTTCGCCAGGCTCGGGACGTCCGGGATTGATCGGGGTCTTTTCGGCGGTTTCGTCAGACATGGTTTTCACGCAAAGCCGCAAAGCCACAGAGAGCGATTCAATTTGGAAGGTCCACCTCCCGGTGGACCGCGGCCCGTCGGGAGACGGGCCCTCCACCAAACAAAAAAGGCCGGACCCGCGAAGCGGGACCGGCCGGAGGTGACCAAAATTCGTTACGCGGCCCGCGTCTTGCCCATGATAAAGTAGAGGATCGTGCCGAGGAAGGGCAGCAGGATGATGAGGATGACCCAAAGCACCTTGTTGGGATTGTTGCTCCCGAGGCAGTCGACCAACGCTACGATCCAAAAGAGGAAACAGAGGAGGGCGACGAGGTAGTTAAGGTTCATTTGTGAAGAGAATACTGGTATTCGTCACGAAGCGCGATGGGGCCAACACCTACCTCAATAGCCAGGGCGACACCGTTGCCGGTTGCTACCGGCCCGGTGTTTGTCCCGGGTTCTCGGTCCCGTTGTGCCCTGCTGGGCACCCGGGATTTGTCCGGACCCGGTCGCCCGGCAAACGAAACCCGGGCAAAAACAAAAGCCCCGCGGCTGCGGGGCTTGATTACTTTGCGACTTCGCGGCTTCGCGTGAAACCATCCCTTACGCCACGCGCTCGACGACGAGCGGGGGCGGGATGGGCCGCTTGGGCGCGAGGCGGTAGGCGTCCTTGAAGTAGTTGAGCGCCTGCTCGAGCTTCGCCTCGTCGTTGTAATGGATCATCATCAGCGGCTCGCCTTGCTTGACCTGCGTGCCAACCTTTTTGATCTCCGAGACGCCGACGGCGTAGTCGATCTTGCCGTGGTGCGCGGCGTCCTTGCCGGCGCCGAGGAGCGAGACGCCCTTGGCGATCATGGCGGCGTTGATGGTGTGCACATAGCCGCGCTTCGGGGCGGGCAGTTTGCGAATGTGGCGGGCCGTCGGGAATTTTTCCGGGTGGTCGATGAAGGAGACGTCGCCGCCCTGGGCTTTGATCATGTCCTTGAACTTCTCAAGGGCGGAGCCGTCGGTCAGGTGGCGCTGCACGGTCTGCTTGGCCGAGAGCGTGGAGCCGGCGACGCCGGCGAGGCGGACAATCTCCATGCCGAGCTTGAGCACGAGCTCCTTCATATCCTCGGGGCCCTCGCCCTTGAGGAGCGCGATGGCCTCCTTGATCTCGAGCGCCGTGCCGACGGTGTCACCGAGCGGCTGGTTCATGTCGGTGACGAGCGCCACGCAGCGGCGCTTCATCGAGCGGCCGACACGGGTCATGGAGCGGGCGAGCTGCTTGGCCTGCTCGAGGTCGCGGATGAAGGAGCCGTTGCCCCACTTGACATCGATGACGAGGCCCTCGGCGCCCTCCGCGAGTTTCTTGGACAGCACGCTGCCGGTGATGAGCGGGAGGCTCGGGATGGTGCCGGTCTCCAGGCGCAGGTCGTAGAAAATCTTGTCGGCCGGGGCGAGCTCGGGGCTCTGCTCAGCGATGGCGCCACCCACGCGCGCGAGCTGGTCGACGAAATGCTGGATGGTCATGTGGCTCTTGAAGCCGGGGATGGCCGAGAGCTTTTCCAGCGTGGTGATGACAAATTCCTGCTCCACGCCGCACATCATCGGGACGACGACGCCGCTGGCCATGGCGAGCGGGGCGAGGACGAGGGCGGTCTTGTCGCCGACGCCGCCGGTGGAGTATTTGTCGATCTTCGGCTTGGAGATATGGGACAAATCGATGACCTCGCCGGACAGCATCATCTCCTCCGTGAGGATCGCCGTTTCCTGGGCGGACATGTTGGCGAAGTAAATCGCCATCAGGAGCGCGGCCTGCTGGTGCTGCGGCATCTCTCCATCCAGCGTGGAGTCGATGATATAGCGGATTTCCTCCTGCGTAAATTCCTGGCCGTCGCGTTTCTTCTCAATCAAGGAAGTAAACGACGGTTTGATGAACCGACGCGTGGGAATGGGACGTTTTCTCATGGAGGTCACAGTATGTTACAGGGAATGGCGCCGTGCGGCGCAAAGCTCGCAGAGGCAATGGGTTTTGCCAATTTTGTCGAGCCTAAAATAGGTGTATGACCTCCTATTTTTACGGCCGGGGCCTCCCGGTGTATTTGCCGGGGTGACAGCCCGACCCAACCCGCCAAAATCCTTCTTGCTCAAAGCCAAGCGCAATTCCTCAATCACCCGATGAACCTGCCGTTCAACGTCGCCCATCATCTCGACGCGACTGTCCGGGCTGCGGGCGCCAGACTGGGATTGATGGAACGCGGCTTTCAGCCCGAGGTGCGGGTGGCGGACCCGGCCAATGGCGATTTTCAGGCCAATGGCGCCCTCGCCTTCGCCAAACGGGAAAAACAGAACCCGCGCGCGCTCGGCCAGCAAATTGTCGACCAATTGGGCGAATTGCAGGGGCATTTTGACATTTCACTGGCGGGACCGGGCTTCATTAATTTCCGCCTGAAGCCGGCCGCCCTGCTTGGCTGGCTCCAAACCTACGATTCGGAGGAGCACCTCCAGTCCGGTGCGGCCAGCGCCCGCCACGGCCAGACTTGGATCGTCGATTACTCGTCGCCCAACACCGCCAAGCAAATGCACGTCGGCCACCTGCGCTCGGCCGTCATCGGCGAGGCCATCTGCCGGCTGCTCGAGTTCAACGGCGCGAAGGTGATTCGCGACAACCACATCGGCGACTGGGGCACGCAATTCGGCAAACTCATCTGGGCCTACAAACGCCACTTGGATGCCACTGCGCTGGCTTCTGAGCCGCTCGAGGAGTTCGAGCGCCTCTACAAACTCGGCAACAATGCCGCCGAGGCCGACCCCGCCGTGCTCACCGAAGCCCAGCAGGAACTCGTCAAGCTCCAGGCCGGCGACGCGGAGAACCGCGCCATCTGGAAGAAAATCAACGACGCCTCACTCGCAGCCTTCCAGCAGATCTACGATCAGCTCGGCATCAGGTTCGACGTCATGCTCGGCGAGAGTTTCTACAACGACAAGGTCGAGCGCGTCTACCGCGAGCTGACCGACTGCGGCCTCGCGCAGGAGAGCCAGGGCGCGCTCGTGGTCTTCCACCCGGAGCACCCGCGCTTTGCCAAGCAGCCGTTCATCATCCGCAAGAAGGACGGCGCCGCGAATTACGCTTCGAGCGACCTCGCCACGGCGCTCCACCGCAGCGAGCACTTCAAAGTGGACGGAGCGGTCTATGTGATCGATTTCCGCCAGAGCGACCACATGGACCAGCTGTTTCTTACGGTGCAAAAGTGGTTCGAGAAGACCGGCCGCAAGCTCCCGCAACTCGAGCACGTGGACTTCGGCACGGTGCTGGGCGAGGACAACAAACCGCTCAAGACCCGCAGCGGCGAGCACATCAGGCTGAAGGACCTGCTGGACGAGGCCCGCGAGCGGGCGTTCCAGCTCGTGAGCGGGAAAAACCCGGATTTCCCGGAGGCCGAGCGCCGCGCCATCGCCGACGTTGTCGGCGTCGCCTCCGTGCAATACGCCGACCTCTCGCAGAACCGCTCCAGCGACTACGTCTTCGCGTGGGATCGGATGATCTCGCTCGAGGGCAACACGGCCGCCTACCTGCTTTACGCCGTCGCCCGCATCCGCAGCATATTCCGCAAGGCGGGTTTGGACGCCGCGACGCCGCCGGTCGGGGACGCCACCGCGCCCGCCACCGCGCAGGAACTCTCCCTGGCGCGCAAACTGGTGAAGTTCCCCGACGCGGTGCAACTCGCCACGAGCAACCTTCGGCCGCACTTTCTCGGCCTCTATCTCTACGAAGTGGCCGGCGAATACAGCACCTTTTACGCCGCCGACAAGGTCATCGTGGACGACCTGGCGGTACGCGCCCGCCGGCTGCTGCTCTGCCACCGCACCCTCATCGTGCTGGAGACCGGGCTGCACCTGCTGGGCCTGTGCACCGATTTGGAACGGATGTGAGGCGTCCGGCCCGGGCCCGCAGCCGCAAAGGGACCCGGGCGAAGGCGGCACTTCGCACTTGCCGCGACCGGTCAGGGGCGCAACATGGCAACACTATGTCCGGTGGTTCCCCTCAATCCCCTGGTGAAATCTACATCCGCGGTGCCAATGACACCGAGGCGCGCGGCCCCTTCACCATGGAGCAGCTCATCTCCCTCGCGGAGACCAACGACCCGGCCAAGGGCGTGACCCCCGAAACCTATTTCTACGACGCCGCCTCCGAGCAATGGCTGACAGTCGGCAGCAACCAGGAAATGAAGGCCGCCCTCTGGCCCGAGAAGAAGAAGATGGGCTTCAAGCAGAAGGAATTCAAGGTCCTCAACGAGGAGAAGCCCGACAGCCAGGCCCCGATCACCGTCCAGGAATTCCTCGCCGCCGCCGAGGGCAAGACGGATGAGACCAAGGGCAAAAAGGACAAGGGCGGGCAGATGATGCAAGCAGCCGCTTGGGGCACGCGCTCGGCCGCCGCCATCTCCTTCCTCAGCGCCGTGGCTCTGGTCCTGCCGGGCATCGACGCCCTGATGGCCATGGACATGGTCAAGATCCTGGAGAAGCCGTTCATCTTCCTCGGCTTGATCGATGCCTTCGTGGGTCTGCTGCTGCTGCTCGGGGTGATCAGCCTCTATCCGTTTGTGCGTTTTCGTGCGGCGTTCGGCCTGGGTTTCCTCGGCTTTCTGTTCATGACGCAGGGCCAGCTCACCCCGATGATCGCCATCGCCGCCGGCTCCACCGGGCTCTACTTCTGCACGATTTTCCTGAGCTACATCCCGCTGGCAGTCGCGGCCCTGTTGGGCCTCGGGGGCATGGCCATGCTCGCCACCATGTCTTACTCCTGAGCGCGGCTCGGCGCGCCCGGTCCCGCCCATGCCGCCGCCCCCGCTGCTGACCCGCCTGCGCCGGCTTTGGGAACACGATATCTGGGCGGCCGGCCTGATCCGCGAGCGCAACCTGAAGAACCGTGGCCTGACGCTGCTGCGCATCGCCTCCACCACGCTCTCCGGCCTGCACGAGCTGAAGGTCGCGGCGCGCGCCGCCGCCCTCACCTACAGCTCGCTGCTCGGCCTCGGCCCGCTGGTGGCCATCCTCGTGCTCATCTCCGGCCTGGCCCTCGGCGATCGCGACCCCGCCATCGCCGCCAACGGCGTCAACCAGATCATCAGCTTCATCGCCCCGCCGGTGGCCCAATATCAACAGGTCGCCGACGAGCAGACCCGCAGCACGACCGCCGCTCCCGGTTCGCATGTGGCTGCCGCCTCGGCGGCGGATCCCGTGATGGTGGGCATCATCAACAATTTCATCACCCACAGCCGCTCGGGCACGGCGGGCGTGGTGGGCGTGCTGGCCCTGCTGGTCATCGTCGTCCTGCTCTTCACCAGC
The DNA here is from genome assembly GCA_043738215.1 of Lacunisphaera sp. GTDB lineage: Bacteria > Verrucomicrobiota > Verrucomicrobiia > Opitutales > Opitutaceae > Lacunisphaera. The sequence goes on along the minus strand of JAYUGX010000105.1, from coordinate 59,125 downwards.
ATTGAAAAGACGTTCAATGACATCTGGGGCGTGCGCCGCGGACGCAACTGGATCACGCGCATCATCTATTACTGGGCGGTCATCACCATCGGCGCCGTGGTTTTTTTCGTGTCACTCACGCTCTTCTCCGCCGGGACGCTGAGTGCGGTCTTCGTCGACAAGCTGCCGTTCAGCCATGAACTGGGCCCTCTCTACCAGCTGCTCCTGCGCTTCAGCTCGGTGCTTCTGCTCGTCCTGATCCTCACTCTCTTCTATCGGCTGGTGCCGAACACCCGCGTGAAGTGGCTGGCCGCGCTCATCGGCGCGGTGGTGGTCACCGTCCTGCTCTATCTCAACAACTACCTCGCTTTCCTTTATTTTCGCAATGTCGTCTCCGCCAACCGGCTCTATGGCGCGGTCGGCATCCTGCCCATCCTGATGCTCGGCCTGTATGTCTTCTGGTATTTTGTCCTCGTCGGCGGGCAGATCACCTACGCCGTGCAGAACGTCCACTACCGCAGCAGCCAGACTGCCTGGCACAGCCTGAACCACGCCACGCGCGAGGGCATGTCGCTGGTCGTGCTCCTGCTTATCGCCCGCCGCTTCAAGGCCTGCGCCCCCGCCTACTCCGTCACCGAGCTGGCGCAGCTCATTCGCGTGCCCGCCCAGATCCTCAACGAGAGCCTGAACCGACTCTGCGACCTCGCCCTCATCACGGAGCTCCCGCCCGGCGATGGCGCCGACCCCACCGACCACCGCTACCAGCCCGCCCGGCCGCTCAGCCAGATGACGCTCCTGGATTTCCGGACGCAGTTTGAAAACTATGGCGAGGCCCCGAGCGGCGCCCTGCTCAACAACGTGGACCCGGTGCTCGCGCATTACCGCCAGCGGCTCACTGCCTGCCTGCCCGCGGCGCTCGGAGACAAGACGCTCGACCAGCTGATCGACGAGCTGGAGCCCAGCCGGACCTACGCGCCCTTTCCCGTCAAAGACGCCTTGGGGTGACCGGGCAACTGCCTGCCCAACCCGGGCTTGGGTCGCGGCAGCTGGTAGTGTCCTAATTTGAAAACCCGGAAACACAGTTTAGGCTTGCGCCCCAAATCGCGGGGCTATCGCAAAACCACATTCCCTCGGAAAATTGTTTCTCGACCTACTCCAAAACATCTCCCCGACAATATCCGACTTTTGATCGTTATACCCATCATTGTTGTGGGGCTTGGAGTGATTATCTGGCAGCCAATTGGCACTTACTCTCCAATTCTGAGCCTCGTCATAATAGGCATCGGCATGGGCATAGCCGAATGCCTGATAACAAAAGAATGACTTCTGTGCCTACGAATATCCAAAGTATTGCATAGCCGAAAAATCTTCCGCTTCCCTGCTCCTTCAGTGTGGTAGGAAAAGCTTCGCCAGCGGCTTTTTCCATTGAATCCAAATAGCAAACGTCCCGGCTCATAATCCGATAAATGCAATATGAGATACAAATACCCAAAATGAGAACTCCCGCTCTAAGCCAGGCGTGACGCCCACCATCTAAGTTATACCACGCGATTAATACTCCTGTATGTAAAGCCGCTACAGTTTGCAGCCGACTCCAAAATAGCTGGCTCTGCTGTAACCAAAGTTTGGCGTATTCGCTGGGTTCGGGCACGGCTTTAGCCGCACGGTTGAGGCCGACCGGCCTAGGCAGACCACCAACGGGGCGCTTTAGTCGCTGACGAATCAGTTCTAGGCGCGTTTCTGGCGACATTTGAATTTCCGGCAATGGTTTAGGAATACCCGCGCCAACTCCGCATGATCCAACTTTTCCAGTTCCGCCATGGTGGGCAGCTTTTGCGGCAGTATCTTGGAAATCTTGAGGAAGGGATGGGTAGGCCAATGCCTCCTTGCCTTGAGGTGGCTAACCCTCGTTTGGGGGTCTTTAACCCGTTTGGGGCACCAATCAGGGTCACGGGCGGGGATGCGGCGGGCACGCCTGCCGGGGGCCTTGGTTCCGGCTACCCGGCCAATGAAATCATAGCGTTTGTTGAATTTGTTTCGCGTCATTCCCCATACTGCCGGACTTGAAGTGAACGTGCAAAAGGTTGTGCGTGAGAGGGGGTTTCAAATTAGGACACCACCCGGCAGCTTCGCAGATTGACAGCCGCCGCCCCGTTTCTACGGTGGGCCGCTTTCCCCCATGATCACCTGGATTCAAAAATACTTTCAGAAGCATTTCCGCCTCGTTTTCGCCCTCATTCTCGTCGCCGTGGCTGTGCCGATGGTGATCGTCTACAGCCAGACCTCCGGCAGCTTCGGCCGGGCCGGCACCAAATCCCTCGAGCGCCCCTTCTTCAACGTCAACCTCGGCAACGAGGAGCAGGCCCGCCGGGTCTTCACCGACGGCAACCTCAGCGCCCAGCTCAAGGCCGGTTACGCCGCGCTCCAGGGCGCGCAATTGCAGCAATATTCCCTGCAGCGCATCGCCGGCCTCGCGCTGGCCGACGAACTCCACCTGCCCGTGCCCACCCCCGACCAGGTGGCCAGATATATCCTGACCCTCCGCGCCTTCCAGAACGACAAGGGCCAGTTCGACCAGAAGCGCTACAATGATTTCGGCGACAAGCTCAAGACCGGCGGCCAGATCAGCACGGCCGAGGTCAACCGCGTGCTGCGCGACGACGCCCGGCTCGAGTCGCTCGGCAAGATCATCGGCGGTCCCGGCTACGTGGTGGCCAACGACATCAAGCAGGAACTGATCCGCGCCGATTCCAGCTGGACCGTGCAGGTCGTGACGCTCGACTACGCCGCCTTCAGTCCCGTCATCCCGGCGACCGACGACATCCTGAAAAAATTCTACGACGACAATATCTTCCGCTACGAGGTGCCGGCGCGGCCGCGCCTGAGCTACGTCGAGTTCAAGGGCGAGGAGTTCCTTCCGCCGGTCGCGCCGACCGAGGCGGAATTGCGCGCCTTTTACAACGCCAACGCCGCCAGCTTCCCCGTGCCTGCCGATGCCGCCGAAAAAAAGGACGCTCCGATGGCGCTCACTCCCTCCACCCCGGCCGATAATTTCCCGAAAGTCCGCGCCCAAGTGGAGGCCGCGCTGAAGAATCTCGTCGGAGGGCGCGGTGCCTCCAAGGCCGCCAATGACCTCACCATCGCGCTCTTTGAGCGCAAGCTCGCGGCCAACTCGCCCGAGCTGACCGATTTTCTGGCCGCCCAGCGCCGCCCGGCGAAGGCCATCGCCCCCTTCGCACCGGACAGCCCCCCGCAGGACATGCCGTGGCTGGGCAATTACGCCGACCAGATCTCCCGCCTCAGCCAGGCTCGTTTCTTCTCCGACCCGCTGCCGACCACGAACAGCTTTGTCGTGCTGCTCTGGAACGAAAGCCTGCCCGCCTACCGGCCGCTCTTTGTCGAGATGCACGACCGCGTCGCGGCCGACTACAAAGAAGGCGAGAAGCGCAAGCTCTTCATCGAGCGCGGCCGGGCCCTCCGCGCCCAGCTTCAGGCCGCCGCGAAGACCGACGCCGGTTTCGCCAGCGCTGCCGCCGCCGAGAAACTCGAGGTCAAGAGCTACGCCAATTTCACCTTCCGGCAGCCGCCGTCGGATCTCCCCGACCAGGCTTTCGGCGCATTGCAGGGTCTGGAGTCCGGCCAGGTGGCCGAGATGGTGGCGACCAGTGACAAGGGCTACCTGGTCTTCGCGCAGGAGAAAAAGCTGCCCGATCTCACCCCCGCCAACCCGCGTTATGCCGAGCTCCAGAAGCTGCTCATGGCCTATACCTCCAGCACCAGTGAAAACGCCTACTTGGGCGAGTTGGTGGAGCGTGAATTGAAGAAAACCGAGCCCGCCACTCCCTGAGGCCGTCGAACAGGCCGTCCATCCTGTCATAAAACCGCCCGGCCATCACCACGCTGCCACCGCCCGCCCCGGTGGCATTTTCTTTCGCGAAACCACTCTGGCATCGCCACCGTCACAAAAAGCTTAAACTTTTGACCAAACCCGCGTGTCCTATCGATGTCCCCACCGGCCTTTTTTCCCAAGATCATGACCTTCCCCCGTCTCTCCGCCGCCTCCCTGGCCACTCTCCTCAGTTGCTCGGTGGCCATCGCCCAGGACAGTGTGCCCTCGTCGGTGCCCGGCGCGACCAGCGCCCCCGCGGGTCCCGAACTCACGCTGGAGGTCTGTATCGCCCGCGCCCTGCAGAAGAATTTCGACCTCGAGATCGGCCGCTATAATCCGCAGATCGCCAAGGATGCCATCGACGTCGCCGGCGCCGGCTATGAACCCGTGCTCACGGTCAGCGGCACGCACGGCAAAAACACCATCGGCGCCACCAGCACCTCCTCGGCCTCGTCCAGCACGACTTCCGACCTGCGCGCCGGCGTCAGCCAGCAGCTTTACACCGGCACCACCCTGAGTGCCAGCAGCCGGCTCGACCGCAGTTCGTCCAATCCCGCCTTCAGTTCCCTCAACCCGGCTTATAATGCCGACCTGACCCTCTCGGTCCGCCAAAACCTGCTCAGTGGCTTCGGCGTCGCGGTTAACCGCGCCGGCGTCCATCGGGCCGAGATTGGCCTGCAGCGCGCCAATCTCGACTTCAAGGTCCAGGCGCTGAACGTCATTCAAGCCACGGAGAACGCCTACTACAACCTCGCCTTTGGCCGCGAGCAGCTGACCGTGCGGAATTCCTCCCTCGCCCTTGCCACCCGGCTCTATGACGAGGCCAAGGTTCGCCGCGACACCGGCGTCGCCACCGACCTCGACGTGCTGTCCGCCGAAGTCGGCGTCGCCAACGCGCGCCGCAATGTCATCCTGTCCGAGCAAACCGCGAAGGACCAGCAGGACGCCCTGCTTGCGCTCATCGGCCAGTTCGAACTCGACAGCGCGGTCGGCTCGGTGCGCTTTCCCGAGGTCAGCGCCGCCACGCCGGTCTTCGCCTCCTCCTACCAGATGGCCAAGCAGAACCAGCCCGATTTCCTTTCCTCCCAGGCCGCGATCGAGCAATTCAAGCTCGACCTGATCGTCGCCAAGAGCAACGCGAAGCCCGATCTCAGTGTGGGCGGCGCGGTTGGGCTCAACGGCGAGAACGGCAGCGGCAGCGACGCCTTCAATGACGCCCTCGACCGGCAGAACCATTCCTGGCAGGTTGATTTTTCCTTCAGCTATCCATGGGGACAGGTTTCCGACCGGGCGCGCTATCGCCAGAGCCTGGCCACGCTCAATCGCGAGCAAGTCCGCCTGCGCCAGATCGAGCAGGATATCGAAGTCCGGGTCCGCAGCGCGGTGCGCTCCGTCGAGACCAACACGGAAAGCGTGAAGATCGCCTCGCTCGCCTCGGCCCTCAGCCAGAAACAATACGAGCTCGAGAAGGCGCGGTTCGACGCCGGCCTCTCCACCTCCTATCGCGTGCTCCAGGCGCAGACGGACCTTGATACCGCCCGGGTCAGCGAACTGCAGGCCAAGGTTGCGCTCAACAGCGCCATCGCCGCCCTGCACCGCATCGAGGGCAGCTCGCTGCAGCGCTATTCGATCAATCTGCCTTGAGCCGCCGTTTGATTCCTTTGGCCTACGATTAAACCCTTGTCGCCCCGTGGCGACAGGGGTTTTTCTTTTCTCCCCCGGTTCCCCATGCCGTTTAAGACCATCATCGAGCCGTTCCGCATCAAGACGGTCGAGCCCATCCGGTTCACCACCCGCGAACAACGCGCCGCCGCCCTGCAGTCGGCCGCCTATAATCTTTTTCAGCTCAAGGCCGAGGATGTCCTCATCGACCTGCTGACCGATTCCGGCACGGGCGCCATGTCCGCGGCGCAATGGGGCGGCATGATGCAGGGCGACGAGTCCTACGCCGGGGCGCGCTCTTTTTTCCGCTTCGAATCCGCCGTGCAGGACGTCACCGGCTACCGGCACATCATCCCCACCCACCAGGGCCGGGCCGCCGAACGCATCCTGTTCTCCAGCGCCTGCACCCGGGGGCAGATCGTGCCCAACAACACCCACTTCGACACCACGCGCGCCAACCTCGAGGCCCTCGGTGTCACCGCCCTCGACCTCCGTTGCGCGGAGGCGGCCTCGCCGTCGCTCGTCGCGCCGTTCAAGGGCAACATCGACCTCGCCGCGCTCGCCCGCTGCCTGGCCGATAATCCGGGCCGCGTGCCGTTCGCGATGATCACCGTCACAAACAACTCCGGCGGCGGCCAGCCGGTCAGCCTCGCCAATATCCGCGAAGCCAGCGCCCTGTGCAAAAAACACGGCGTGCCGCTCATTCTCGACGCCTGCCGCTTCGCCGAGAACGCGTGGTTCATCAAGGAGCGCGAATCCGGCCAGGCGGGCTGCACGCCCGCCGCCATCGCCCGTGAAATGTTCGGCTATGCCGACGGCTGCACCATGTCGGCCAAGAAGGACGGTCTGGTGAACATGGGCGGCTTCCTCGCGCTCAACCACGACGCCCTCGCCGCGAAATGCCGGAACAACCTCATCCTCACCGAGGGCTTCCCCACTTACGGCGGACTCGCGGGCTACGACCTCGAGGCGCTCGCCATCGGCATCAAGGAAGTGCTCGACGAGGATTACCTGCGCTACCGCATCCGCTCGGTGGCCTATCTCGGCGACAAACTCACCGCTGCGGGCGTGCCCATCGTGCAGCCGCCGGGCGGCCACGCCATCTACCTCGACGCGTCGGCCATGCTGCCACACATCCCGCCGGCGGAGTTTCCCGCCTGGGCGCTGTCGCTGGCCCTTTACCTGGAGGGCGGCGTCCGCTCCGTCGAGATCGGCTCGGTCATGTTTGGCCGCCAGCCCGACGGCACCGAGAAACCCGCCGCCATGGAACTGGTGCGGCTCGCCTTCCCGCGCCGCGTCTACACCCAGAGCCACGTCGACTACCTTGCTGAGGTGATCCTGCATGTGCATGGCCTCCGGGCCCGGCTTCGGGGGATGAAAATCGTCGAGGCACCGGGACAATTGCGCCACTTCACCGCCCGGCTGGCACCGCTCGGTGGAGTTTTGATTGTGGATTGATTTTTTCTGTAGCGACGGTCTATGACCGCCGTCAACCTCCACCCCCGGCGGTCATAGACCGCCGCCACAGTGAATTCCACCCCGCTTCCCATCCGTCTCGGCATCTGGATCTGGCTCATCGCGGCCCTGCTGGTCGGCCGCCTCGGTTTGCTCCAGCATTTGCCCATGCCGGTGGTGCAGGTGGTGCTCGTCGTGCTCACTGCCGCCCTGCTGTTGGGTTATTTCCGGAACCGCGCCCTGCGCGTCTGGCTCGACGGCCTTGACCTGCGCGCGCTGCTTGCGTTTCACGTCACTCGATTCGTGGGTGTGTATTTCCTGCTGCTCTACAATCGCGGTGAATTGCCCTATGACTTCGCCGTCCGTGGCGGCTGGGGCGACATCTCCGCCGCCGCCCTCGCGCTGTTGATCTGTGTGGTGCCACTGGGAGCCGGTTTCCGCCGGCGCGCCATCACCATCTGGAATGTCATCGGCTTCATCGACATCATGATGGTCGTCTTCAGCGCCGCCCGGAACGGCCTGGCGGGCAATCCGCAGATGAAACTGCTGACGGTGCTGCCGCTCAGCCTGCTGCCCACCTTCATCGTGCCAGTCATCATCGCCACGCACGTCATCATTTTCCTGCGACTGCGCCGCGCAGTTCCCGCCCGTGAAACCTGAGACCAAATACGGCCTCCTTACCGGCGTCGGAGTCTGTCTCTGGACCTTGGCCGAGTATGCGCTCGGTTTTCACAACAAGCGCTTCGAGATCGGCGAATACAGCGGTTCTTTTTCCTGCATCATTCCCCTCTCCCTGCTCTACCTGCTGCTGAGGAACCGGCGCGGCGCCACCGCTGATGGCCGGCTGACCCTTGGGCAGGGCGTGAAGTCGGGCCTGGAGGCCTCGCTCATCGCCGGGTTGGTGGTCTGGTTTTTCATGCTCGTCTACAACCGGTTCATCAATCCCGGCTGGATGGACCTGGCCCTCGACTGGAAAGTCGCGCAACTGCGCCTCCAGGGCGTGGCCGAGACCGCCATCCGGGAACAGATCCGATTCTATCGCCGGATGAGCAGCCCGCTCGGGTGCTTCGCCGGCATCGTGCTCGGCTCAGCGCTGACCGGCGGGGTCTTCTCGTTCCTGCTCATGCTGATCTTGCGACGCCGGCCATTGGCCTAGCCCAAGTTGGTGGTTCAGCCAAACAATTCGTCCAGCCTGGCGCTGTCCGGGGCGAGCTGCCGGTGCACCGGCAGTTGCGTCTTGAACCACGTCCGCTGCTTTTTCACCAGCGCCCGCGTGTTCTGTGTAATGGTCGCCGCCAGATCCCCCTCGGGCAGCCGGCCCTCGATGAAATCAATCGTCTCGCGATAACCGATGGCCTTCGCGGCGCTGGGATTTAGCTTCAAGCCTTTTGCCAGCAATCCGCGCACCTCGTCCACCAGTCCGGCTCCCAGCATTGCCGCCACCCGCTGCTCGATGCGCCGCTCCAGCTCAACCTTCTCGCGCACTAATTCAACCAACCGCACTTCGCAGTCCGCGAACGGCGCTGGTTGGGCTGTGAAATCCTCCTTGAGCTCTGCCAGCGTCCGGCCCGAAGCGCGGCATCTTTCCAGTGCGCGCAGCACTCGTCGCGGATTCCGGACGTCGAGCGCGCCCAGTCCCGCCGGGTTCAGCTGCCGCAGCTCGGCCACCAGCGCATCGAGGCCGTCCTGCTCCAGTCGCGCCCGCACCACGGCCCGCAGTCCGTCCGGTACGTTGATGTCGTCCGCGATCGGTGCAAAGAACGCCTTCAAATAAAACCCGCTGCCGCCGGTCACGAGCACCCGCCGGTCCCGGCGCAGGATGGCGTCGATCGCCGCCCGGGCCTGGGCAACGTAATGCGTTACATCCATCTGCTCCGTCACCTCGCAGACATCGATCAGGTGATGGGGCACGCGGGCCAGTTCCGTTCTCGTCGGCTTGGCCGTGCCAAGGTCGAGACCGCGGTAGAACAGCAGCGAGTCGCACGAGACGATCTCCGCCCCGTTCGCCTCGGCCCAGCGCAGCGCCAGCTCGGTCTTGCCGGCCGCCGTGCAACCGGTGAGGACATGAAGGGTGCGCTGCATGGCTCCAGTGCAAGGGGTGCGCGGAATCGTTGCAAAACTACTTTTGCCAAGTCTTCGTGAGACCGCCTTGATTCCAGTCTCTTTTCCCCGTTGAAAGCCCGGTTTATCTTCAACCCCCACTCTGGCAGCAACCGGCGCAATGCCCACCTGCGCGACCTGGCGGCCGCTTTCATCAAGGAACGCCGGCTCGATGCCACCATCATGACCACCGAGCGCCCGCGCCATGCCACCGAGCTTGCCGCCCAGGCGGTCGCCGAAGGCTGCGGGCTCGTGATCGCCATCGGCGGCGACGGCACAATGAACGAGGTCGCCTCGGCCCTCGTGGACACGCCGGCGATCTTCGGGCTGATCCCCTGCGGCTCGGGCAACGGCCTGGGCCGGCACCTCGGCATCCGCGGGCCCGGCCACGGCGCGTTCCGCACCCTGCTCGACGGCCGGCCGATGCCGATCGACACCGGCGTGGTCAACGGCTTTGCCTTCTTCAACGCCATGGGCCTCGGCTTCGAGGCCGACATCGCTATGCGGTTCAGCCGGCTGACCTCGCGCGGACTGGCGGGCTATTTCCGCGTCGGGCTGCCGTCATTTTTCTCCCATCAGCCCGAGGACCTGGTGGTCCGGCATGCCGGCGGCACGGCCCGGCTGCGGGCCTTCACCCTCGCGGTCATGAACTCCGACCAATACGGCAACGATGCCCGCGTCGCGCCGGGAGCGAAGATGGATGACGGTCGCTTCGAGTTCGTGAGCGTGCCGCAGATGAGCTTTCTCGGTGGCTGCGGTTTGCTCTACCGGCTGGGCACCGACACCTTCGACCAGGTCAAGGCGGTCACGCGGCTCAGCGGCGCGAGTTTCATCATTGAGCGCGGCAAGCCGGGCTGGATTCACACCGACGGCGAGCCGCGCGCCACGACCTCGAAATTGGAAATCACCCTGAAGCCGCACAGCCTGCGGATCATGGTGCCTTGTCGCGCCGAAGCCTCGGCGTAGGCGGACGGTTGCGCCGTAGTCCCGCGGCCCAATGACACCGGCTTCCGGTCAACTCAAGTATAGTAATATGCCGTCCCGTCCGTCGTGACGATGCGGTTGCGCCCCGCCTTCTTGGCCGCGTAAAGCGCCTTGTCCGCCGCCGCCACCAGTTCATTGGCGCTGGCGGCACTGCCGCTTTCCAGGCTGGTGGCGACCCCGGCGCTGAGCGTGACTTCAACCGTCAGGTTGGTCACGGGCACTACGCAGGGTGTCTCGGCCAGCAGCCGGCCCAGTCGCTGCATCCCCTCGACTGCGCTCTTCCGATCGGTCTCCACCATCATGATGGCAAACTCCTCGCCGCCGTAACGGGCCACGCGGTCGACATTGCGCGCCTGCCCGGCCAGCAGGCTCGCCACGTGCCGCAACACCTCGTCGCCCACCTGGTGACCATGGGTGTCGTTGATCTTCTTGAAGTGGTCGATGTCGACCATCACGAGCGTAAAGGGCCGGTTGAAGCGCACGCTGCGATCCCACTCTTCGTCCAGGATGCGCTGGAATTCGCGGCGGTTAAGCAGGCGCGTCAGCTCATCCCGCTGGGCCAGCTGGCGCAACTGGCTGAGCGTCTCGCCCAGCTTCAAGGCGTAGCGCAGAGCGCGTTCCAGCAGCCGGGAATTCAGGGTGGTCTTTACCAGGTAGTCCACCGCCCCCGCTTCCATTGCGGCAATGTCGACATCATCGCTGTCATCCGCCGTGAGAATGATCACGGGGGTCTCGCATCCGGCAATCCGCGCTTCCCGCAACAGCTCCAGTCCGTCCCGGTCGCCCAGGTGGTAGTCGAGCAGGCACGCGGCCTGGTTGCCACTCAGCAGTCTTTTCAGTCCGGCCTCGTAGGTGGAGACATATTCCAGTTCAAAAGCATCCCGGCGGAATTTCGTCAGGTGCAGCTGCACCATGTGCTGCTGCCGCTCATCATCGTCGATCAGGAGAAGTTTGCGTACCTTGGCCATGGGTGGTCGGGTTCAGGCGGCACCGGCGACCAGCTCGGCCGCCGTGATGCGCAGGCGGGCGGGCAGGCCGGCGCGATTGTCGAGGTTGTCCTTGATGACGTTCACCAGGGCGCTGCCCACCACCACGCCATCCGCCATCCGGGCGACCTGCCGCACCTGGTCGCCGGTGGAAATGCCAAAGCCAACGGCCACCGGCAGCGTGGTGTGCTGGCGGATGCGTGCCACCGCCTCGGGAATGTTCGCCGCGACCTGGTCGCGCACGCCGGTCACGCCCTCGCGCGACACGTAGTAGATGAACCCCGTCGTCGCCGCCCCGATCCTGGTCAGGCGCCCGACGGGCGTGGTCGGGGCCACGATGAAGACGGTCTTGAGGTCGTGCTTCGCGCAGGCGGCGATCAGCTCGTCGGCCTCTTCCGGCGGCAGGTCGAGCGTGAGCAGGCCGTCAACCCCGGCCTCCTTGGCGGCGCGCACGTAGTTATCGACGCCGTTGGAAAAAACCAGGTTGTAGTAGGTGTAGAAAACGACGGGCACCTGGCTTTTTTCCCGGATGCGCCGCACCAGTTCGAACACCCGCGCCGTCGTCATGCCGCTGTCGAGCGCCCGCTGGGCGGCGAGCTGGTTGGTCAGGCCGTCGGCCAGCGGATCGGAAAACGGCACGCCCAGCTCCAGCACGTCGGCCCCGGCATCGAGCACCGCCCGGCAGGCCAGGAGCGAGGTGTCGAAATCCGGATCGCCGGCACACAGGTAGGCCACGAACGCGGCGCGTTTCTCGCGGCGGGTGCGGGCAAAGGCCTGGGCGATGCGGTCCATGAAAAATAAGAGTCGAAAGCCGGACGCCCAGGGTCGAGCGCAAATTACAACCCGCTACGCCAGCTCGAACTCCACCAGCACCGGCCGGTGGTCGGAGAGGTAGGCCCGCACCACCTCGGCGTGCACGGGGCGGCATTCCTGCGGGAGCATGATGTAGTCCAGGGCGCGGGCCGGCAGGGCCGAGGGGAAGGTGCGGCCGGTCTTGGGCAGCAGCGCGTAGTTGTCATTCTCCTCGCAGAAACCCAGCAGCATGGCGGTGGCATCGGGCCGGTGCGCGGGATTGTTGAAATCGCCGCAGAGGATGGGCGGTGCCACCCATTGCCGGGCGTCGCGCTGGCTGCGCCGCTCCGCCAGGAACTTCATCAGCTGGGCCGCCTGCAGCAGGCGCTGCTTGCGGGAACTGTGGTGCAGGTGCAGGTTGATCAAAGGCAGCCGCCGGCCGGCCGCGATTTCGGTCTCGGTGAACAGGAACCCCTTGTCGCCCAGCTGGCGCTTGCCAAAGCTGGCGGCCTCGGCGTGCACAATGGGCCAGCGCGAAAGCACCGCATTGCCGTAGTTGAGGGGATAGCGCCCGCCGCGCTGGTTGGTCAGACCGATGGCCGAGAACGGCAGCCCGCTGTGCTCGCTCAGGAAGGCCACGTGGTTGAAGCTCCCATTCCAGCGCGAGTGCTCGTCGATCTCCTGCAGCGCCACGATGTCCGCCTCCAGTTTCCGGATGAGCGCGGCGATTTTCAACAGGACGATCCGGATGCGGGCGACGGAACGCAGGCTTTGGTGCACCGGCATGACCCCCCGGGCATGGGCAACGTTGAAAGTCAGGAGGCGCAGCCGGGGCATGGCTACCAGCAAGAAGCACCCTGACCGACGCGCAATGGCTAAACCCTGGGGTGAAGTATTGACATCCAGCGCCGTGCTCAGGATGTTCCCCGCTCTCATTTTACGGCGGCCATAGCTCAGTTGGTTAGAGCACAAGATTGTGATTCTTGGGGTCGCGGGTTCGAATCCCGTTGGCCGCCCCACTTTCAATCGCGAGACGTGATTTTGTAAATATCGCCTCGCCTCTCCGTCGGCTTCCGGTATCCGGTCACAGCATGATTTCCCTGAAAAAATTACTGGGCAAGGAGGAGAAATTTTTCGACCTGTTGGAGGCGAGCGCCGAGGAAGCGCAGGCCAGCACCGGCCTGCTGGCCAAGGTGCTCGCCAACGAGAACACGGCCACGGCCTCGAGCATCCACGACATCATCCACACCCGCCGCAAGGACAAGCGCATCACGCAGCAGATCACCGAGGAGCTCTGCAAAACCTTTGTCACGCCCTTCGAGCGTGAGGACATCGAGGCGCTCTCCATCGCGCTTTATCGCATCCCTAAGACCGTTGAGAAGATCGTCGAGCGCCTGACCATCTGCCCGGCGCGGGTGCCGCGCGAAAGCATGCAGCGCCAGGTGGTGCTCCTCGAGGAGGCCGTCGAGGCCGTCGTCTTCATGGTCCAGCAACTGCGCAAGGGCATCCAGGTCGACCGCATCCAGGACGCCCACAACCGCCTGCAATTCGCCGAGGGTGAGGCCGACAAGGTGATGCTCTCGCTGGTCAAGGAACTCTACAACGGCCCCTTCGACGCCAAGGAGGTCGTCATCCTCATGGAGCTTTACGACCTCGTCGAGACGGCCGTCGACCGCGCGCGCGACGCCGGCCAGGTCGTCTTCCAGATCATGCTGAAATATTCCTGAGCCCGACCGCCGCCCCCGCTGCCGAGCCATGACCATTTTCCTGATCGTCCTCCTGACGGCGCTGGTCTTCGAGTATATCAACGGCTTTCACGACGCGGCCAACGCCATCGCGACGGTGGTCTCGACCAAGGTGCTGACGCCGCGCCAGGCGATCGCCCTCGCCGCGTTCTTCAACCTGCTCGGCGCGCTGATGGGCACCGCCGTGGCCACCACCATCGGCAAGGGCCTGGTCGACACCAGCGTGGTGACGATGATCACGATTTTTTCCGGCCTGACCGGCGCCATCGTCTGGAACCTGGTCACCTGGTGGCTGGGGCTGCCCTCCAGTTCCAGCCATGCCCTCATCGGCGGCCTGTGCGGCGCCGCGCTCGCGTCAGCCGACGGCAACTGGAACGTGCTGCACTGGGCCACGACCGACGCCAAGGGCGCGGCCGCCGGGCTCTGGCCCAAGGTGGTGCTGCCCATGATCACCTCGCCGCTGATCGGCTTCTTCGGCGGCGCGTTCCTGATGTTCCTGCTGACGATGTGCATTCACCGCCTCCGGCCGCGCGCGGTGAACAGCGTGTTCGGCAAACTCCAGTTGGTGAGCGCCTCGTTCATGGCCCACAGCCACGGCTCCAACGATGCGCAAAAAACCATGGGCATTATCGCGCTCGCCTTGTTCACCGGCACGAGGGCGGGGGCGTTCAAGGATCTGCCCCCTTGGCTGGCCTTCCTGCGCACGCCGGAATTTGCGATCGAAAAATGGGTCATCTTCACCTGCGCGATCGTGATGGCCGCCGGCACGGCCGCGGGCGGCTGGCGCATCATCCGCACCATGGGCCACAAGATGGTCAAGCTGCAGCCGGTGCACGGCTTCGCCGCCGAGACGACCGCCGCGCTCATCATTCACGGCGCTTCAACCCTCGGGATCCCGATCTCCACGACCCACGCCATCTCGACCTCCATCATGGGCGTGGGCGCGGTGAAACGCTTCGGCGCCGTCAAATGGGGCCTCGTCGAGCGCATCCTCTGGGCCTGGGTCTTCACCCTGCCCGTCTGCGGCCTGATCGGCTTCCTGACCGAGCTGCTCTGCAATCTCGCCGGCTACCACTAAGCCGGCGGATTTGATCCCGTCATCGGCAGCACGTCCTGCTTGCCGATGTCGCTGTGGCGGATGTCCTGCCCCTTCGACAGAAACACCATCTCCTCGGCAATGTTGGTCGCATGGTCGGCGATCCGCTCAAGGGACTTGGAGATGAACATCAACTCGAGGGCCCGCGCAATGGTCTCAGGCTTCTCGATCATGTAGCTGGTCAGGCGGCGGTAGAGCAGCCGGTTCAGGTTGTCCACCTCCGGGTCGCGCCGGATGACGCTGAGCGCCTTCTGCTCGTCCTCCTGCACGAAGCAGTCGAGGGCGTCGCACAGCATCGCCAGCGCGATCGTGGCCATGCGCGGCAGATCGGCGTAGAGCTCCAGCCGCGGCTCGATGGCCAGCTTGCGCGCGCGTCGGGCGATGCCGGTGGCCTCGTCGCCCACTCGCTCGAGGTCGTGGCTGGCCTTCATGCCCACCACGATCAGCCGCAGTTCCGAGGCGACGGGACCGCGCAAGGTCATGTAGCGGATGGCTTCGTCGTCGATCTGCACCTCAAGCTTGTCGAGCTCGTCGTCAGTCGCGATGACCTTGTCGGCCAGGGCGATGTCCGCATCCATCAGGGCCTTCATGGCGAGGCGGGTCTGGTCCATGGCGCGCTCCCCCATCTGCAGCAGATGAGAGCGGAAGTTTTCCAGCTCGGAATCGAAGAATCGTTTCATGGGAGGAGTAAGGATTGAGCTCAGCCGAAGCGGCCGGAGACGTAGGCCTCGGTCTGCGAGTTGGCCGGATTCATGAAGATGGTGCGGGTCGCGGCGTATTCAATCAATTTGCCGAGGTAGAAGAACGCCGTGCGGTCGGAGCAGCGGGCCGCCTGCTGCATGTTGTGCGTCACGATGACGATCGTGAATTGCTTTTTCAACTCATGGATCAGCTCCTCGACCTTGGCGGTGGCGATGGGGTCCAGCGCCGAGCAGGGCTCATCCATCAGGATGATCTCCGGCTCGACCGCGATGGCGCGGGCGATGCAGAGGCGCTGCTGCTGGCCGCCGGACATCCCGAGGGCGCTTTCGTGCAGGCGGTCCTTTACCTCGTCCCATAGCGCCGCGCTCCGCAGGCTGCGCTCGACGACCTCGTCCAACCTTGACTTGGACTTCTGGCCCTGGATGCGCAGGCCGTAGGTGATGTTGTCGTAAATGGACTTGGGAAAGGGGTTGGACTTCTGAAATACCATGCCGACGCGCTTGCGCAGCTCAATGACGTCGACCCGCGGGTCATAGATGTTGACGCCGTCGACGCGGATCTGGCCGCCGGAAACCCGGGCGCCGTCGATCAGGTCGTTCATACGGTTAAGGCAGCGCAGCAAAGTGCTTTTGCCGCAACCGGACGGCCCGATGAAGGCCGTCACCTCTCGCTGGTGAATGTTCAGGGTGATGTCATGCAACGCCTTGTTGGCGCCGTAGCAAAAGTCCACGTCATCAATCTCGATGACGGCACGAGCCGGCGTCCCGACGGGCGCCACGGGCGCGGCGGGAGCCACGAATATCGGACGCACGGCGGTGGGAGGAACGGTGTCGGGCATGGGAAGAGTGGTGCTTACCATTTGTATTTTTTGCGGAGCCGCTGACGGAGAATGACGGCGGTCATCGCAATGGCAGCGACGGTGAAGAGAAAGACAAACGCCGTGCCGTATTGCACGTCGCGCGTGTATTCGTTCTGCGGTATCTTGGAGGCGACGACGTAGATGTGATACGGCAGTGCCATGACCCCCTGGAAAAAGAAGTCAGTCCATTTCTGCACCTGCCAGGGCAGCTCGTCGCGCATGACGAATGCCGCGGTGAACATGATGGGGGCGGTCTCCCCCGCCACGCGAGCGATGGACAGCACCGACGAGGTCAGGATGCCCGGGAGCGCATAAGGCAGCACGTTGGTGGTGATGGTCTGGAATTTGGTGGCGCCGAGCGCCAGCGAGCCCTCGCGGTAGCCCTTGGGCACCGCCTTGAGCGCCTCCTCCGAAGCCGTGATGATGATCGGCAGCACCATGAAGGCCAGTGTCAGCCAGCCCGCCAGGAGCGACACGCCGAAGTCCAGCGCGATGACGAACATGCCGAAGCCGAACAGACCGAATACGATCGAGGGCACGCCGGCGAGGTTCACGATTGAGAGCCGGAGAAAACGGATGAACGGGCCGTCGGTGGCATATTCGCTCAGGTAGATGGCGCTCAGCACGCCCAGCACGAGCGCGATGAGGATGGAACCGACGACCAGCAGGATGGTGCCGACGATGTTCGGGAATATGCCACCGGCCGAATACACGTAGGTCTCCACGCGCACCCCCTTGAGCTCGGCTTCATGCTCCGCCTTGAACGCGCGGAAGGCCCGGTCGCCCATCGTGGTCTTCTTTCCATCCAGTTCGAAGACATTCAGGGTCTCCGGCGACTCGGTCAGGAAGGGCACATTGATGAACGGTGCGGTCTTCTGAAAAATCACGGCGCCGCCCTTCGTGCCGATGTCGTAGAAAATGAACGCGGCGCAGAGCAGCACGAAGTAGGTGCTGAGGCGCAGGAGCCAGAGCACGCCCTGCTCCATCCGCTTGGCGAACGTGGGCCGGCCGAAAATGGCCTCGGCGGTGGTGGTCGGGGTCGTGTTCATGTGGCGACGATCCGGTAGCGGCGCACGATTTTTTGCGCGAGCCAGTTGACGAGCAGCGAAATCAGGAACAGCACGGCGCCGACCATAAACAGCGCCCGGTAGTGGATGCTGTTGCGCACGACTTCGCCCATTTCCTGGGCGATGATACCCGTCATGGTGTGCACCGGCTGGAAAATTACACCGAGGCCGGCGCCCAGCTTGGGAATCTCGATGCGGTTGCCCGCGCAGAGCAGCACGACCATGGTCTCGCCGATCACGCGCCCGAAACCGAGCAGGATGGCCGCCATGATGCCGGACAGCGCCGCCGGCACTGTGATGTGGATGATGGTCTGCAGTCGCGTCGCGCCGAGCGCCAGCGAGGCCTCCCTGAATGAGCGCGGCACATTGTTGATGGCGTCCTCCGCCAGCGAAAATATCGTCGGGATGGACATGAGGGCGAGCAGGCAGGCTGCCGTGGTGGCGTTCAGCCGCTCGGCGATGGGAAAGCCGGGCACCCAGTCCAGGGCCGGCAGCTGCGACACGCGCCGCAGCGTTTCGCCCAGCATCGCAATGCCGAAGAAGCCGAGCACCACGCTGGGGATGGCGGAGATGAACTCGATGTAGGGCTTGATGAATTTCTGCTCCGCGGGCCGGGCCAGCTGGTTGACGTAGATGGCCGCCGCCACGCCAAGCGGGATGGCGATCAGCAGCGCGAGGAATGCGATGAGCAGCGAGCCGGCGAACAACGGCATGACCCCATACCAGTCCTGCCAGAAGCTTGCGGTGATCCACTTCCGGCCGAAGGCGAAGGCATTGAAGGATTCCAACCAGCCGACCGGCTTGGTCTGGTCCCACGCCGCCATCTTTTGCTCCGCGCTCCCGACCTCGGCAGCATACGTCTGCACAAAGTTCTGGAATTTTTCCATCTTGCGGCTCAGTTCCGGCTCGGAAAACTTCGGCGCGTGCTCCGCCAGCTCTTTCATGGCGGCGAGTAGCTTCACATTCGCCGCCGTGACATCCGGACGAAGCGCGAGGAGCGGCTGGATCGCGGTCTTGAAATCAAGAAGCTCGATCTGCGTTGCGTCGGCCTGCTGCTGAAGCTGGGCGGCGCGCGCCGGGGTCGCCCCGCGCATCGCCGCGAGCAGGTTCTCCTTCGACTCACGCATGTCCTGCGCGACCTTTTGCCGCTCCTTCACCCCGGTGGCCAGATCGGTCATGCTGCCGAGGATGGTCTCCTCGTCGCCGATGGTGTCGGCAAAACGGTTGGCGAAGTCGTCAAACGCGGCCAGCTGTGCGTTGGCGGCCGCCGCCGACAGCCCCTGCTGCTTGGTCAGGGTGGCCAGCCGCAGCGCCCGGATGCTCGCGAGGTAGCGCGAGATGGTGCTGTGCGCGGTGACCTGTTCGCGGAAGATATCCACATACTCGAGGCCGGCCAGCCGGTAGATCACGAGATTCTCGTGATTGGCTGGCAGAAAACCGACGGCATCGCGGAAGATGGTGAAGGTGATCAGGGCCAGCACCACGATCGAGATCGCCGCGTTCCCCTGGAACACGTATTTGACGAACTGGTCGCCGGTCAGCCCGAGGAACCAGCCGCGGCGTTTCCGCAGCAGCGCCTCCCGGGTGGGCAGACGGACAACGGTCGGAAGATTAGTGAGGGCGGGCATGCCGGGGAGCAGGGTGAGCATCGTTGCCGGCGCGTGGACCGGTCAACCGGCCCACGTTACGGTTGGGTTACAAAAGGAGCCACCCGCAGTCCGGGCGGGCTGCGGGCGGCAGGGACACGCTGGGTTCAACCACTGCTTCAGTTCAGCTTGCGGATCGGCACAAAACCCACCTTGCGGACGATTTTCTGGCCGTCGTCGCTCAACGTGAAATCGAGAAAATTAGCCGCCTCGCCGGTCGCCTCGCCGTTGGTGTAGTAGAAGGTCGGGCGGGCATACGGGTATTTGGCGCTCATCACGGTTTGCTCACTGGGCAGGTTGCCCTCGATGGAGATGGTCTTGATGCCCGGGTCGGTCAGATAGGCGAGCCCGACATAACCGATCCCGTTGGCGTTCTTCGCGACCTCGGCGGCGATCTGTTCGTTGCCGGCCATCTTTTGCGAGGATGAGGCGTAGTCGCGCTTCTTCATGGCCAGGTCCTTGAAGTCGGAATACGTGCCGGAGGAGGTGTTGCGGGTGTAGATGGAGATCGGGCCCGCGCTGCCGCCGACCTGGCTCCAGTCGGTGATGTCCCCCGCGAAGATCTGCTCGACCTGGCGCTTGGTCAGGACGGAGACCGGATTGTTCTGGTTGACGATCACACCGATGCCATCGTAGGCCACGATGGTGGGCTTCAACGAGACTCCCTTGGCGGTGGCGGCGGAAATCTCGGTGGGCTTGGCGCGGCGGCTCGACATGCCGATCTGCGCCGTGCTGTCGGTGATGGCGGCGATGCCGGTGGTCGAGCCCTCGGCGGCGATTTCAAACGTGGTGCCCGGGTGCCTGGCCTTGTAGTCCTCGGCCAGCATGGGCACGAGCTTGGCGCCGAGCGTGTCGGAGCCCTTGATGACGAGTTTGCTGGCGGTGGCGGTAACGCCGGAGGCGAGCACCACGGTGGTGAGCAGCAGAATGGTTTTGTTCATGAGAGTATTTGTTGAAGGTGGCGGGCGCGGTCAGAATTTCACGACGAGATCGAGGAGCATTTCCTGCGAGTGGTCGAGGTTGCCCAGCGAGAAGGTCATGCCGGGCTGGATGATCTTGGTGTCAAAATATTTGAGCCCAATCGTGCTGAAATCGGTCAGGTTGTAGACCAGCGTCAGCTCGAAGCCCTTCTGGTTGTCCTTGCTGAAGCCCCAGTCTGAATCGTTGATGTTCGGGTCGGTGGCCGTGATTCCGACGCTGCGGTAATCGAGCTTGGCGCTGTAATCGCCCTGCACTTTGCCGGTGCCATAGCTGTAGCCAACGCCGGCGAGCCACGCCGTGCCGCCTTTGCTGAACAGGGCGGGGTTCAGGCCGTAGATCCGATAGGCCCGCGAGGCGGCGGTGGTATTGTAGGAGGAATCCCAGTAAACCTTGAACGCCGTGCCGGCGCCATTGATGTTCGCCCAGTTGACCTCGCCGGCGAACGTCACGTAGTCCTGCGCACTCACCAACCCAACGAACGGGCTCGAACCCAGCGGCGTTGCCGTGATCGTGGACTGGTTGTATTTGTTGAAGCCCAGCGCGACAATCGCGCTGCTCAGGTTGTCCGGCGCAAACCAGTGGGTGTAGACGAGCTGGTTTTCGAACATGAAGGCGTCGCGGTGCAGGGGGCCGGCGTTGTTGGCCTCGGCGCGATCCTCCATGAAATGCTGCATGGCGCGTACCTCCAAGGTGTCCTTCGCCCCGATGAAATGCTTGAAGTTTTCACTCAACCCCTGCGGATTGATGTCCGCGTCCCAGCGCAGGTCGGTCGTATACATGAGGTTCTTTTGCTTTCCGAGGACGAAGGCCCAGTTCAGGTTGGGCTGCCAGCCGACGTAGGCGCGGGCGAGGAACACCCCGTAGTCGTCCGCCACCGTCGTGAACGTCTGGTTGGCCGAGTCGCTGGCCTGTCCGCTTTCCAGCGCGAAGCCCGTCGTCCAACCTTTCTGGAGCGTGATGTCCCCATTCAGACGGAACCGGAAGCGCTGGCGGGAGGTCTCGTTCTTGAGCAGAAAGCCGCCGGCGGCGATCTCGGGCGCCTGGTTGTTATACTCGTAGCGCATGCGGGTGTCGCCCGAGAGCTTGAAATCAACAATCGATGAACTGAGGTTCATCTTGCCGGCGGACGTGTTCGTCACGAAATCCTTCGTGAGTTCGACCCGGAGGTCCTCGGCCTCCTGGTTGCTAAGGACGCCCTTCTTGACCAGCAGGTCAATGAGGGCGCCACTGTCTTGGGCGAGAGCGAGGCCGGCGCCGCAAAGAAAGACGGCCGCCGCGAGCAGTTTGGATTTAAGGTTGAGCATGTGATCAGTCCTGAGTTGAGCGTGGTTAGGAACGCGTCGCGGTGAATGGGCCGGAACGCGGACGGAGAGTAGCGGGGCAATGTTACGGTTTCGTGACGGCAGTGTGACAAACGAGGAAAACACGCACCCTTCCCTGCCGCGCCGGTCTTAGCCGGCGCCCGCCGCGCAGTCAGGTGCGCCATGGCACCTGCGTGCCGCGCTTCTCCGCCCCGCGCCCCTCGAGCAATGCCAGCAACAGGTCATTCTTCACCAGGATGCCGGCGAGATTCCCTGTGCCGGGCTCCACCACCGGCAGGGTCTGCCCGGCGTGCAGCGCGAAAATCCGCAGGGCCTCAGCCAGCGTGGCGGTCGTCGCGACCGACGGCACGTCGTCGCGTAAAAGATCCCCGGCGATGACGTGCGCCGCCACCGCCGCGTCATTCAGGTAGGGCTTGATGTCGTGCAGCGAAATGGCCCCGGCGTAACCGCCCTCCGCCGTCGTCACATAAATCTCCTCCTGCCGCGACTGGAGGAATTCCGCGGCGATGGCCTCGAAGCGCGCGGTCTGCAGCACGCGGGTGGACTGTGCCTTCAGCAGGTCGGCCACCACCCCGGCCAGGTGCACGGGCTCGGGCTCTTCGGCGGCTTTCTTCTTCAGGACCTCGCTGTAGAGCGACTGGTCCTCGATGCCGCGCGCCGTGTAATAGGCCACCACGCTGCAGAGCATCAGCGGCATGATGATGTCGTAGCTCAATGTCATCTCGAAGAGCATGATGATCGCCATGACCGGCGCATGGCTCGCCGCCGCCAGCAACGCGCCCATCCCGACCAGCGCGAAGGCCCGCGGGTCCGCCGCGCCCAGCGGCCAGACTGCGTTCACCGCAAAGCCGAACAGATAGCCCAGGCTCGCGCCCATGAAGAGCGTCGGCGTGAACACGCCGCCCGGCGCGCCCGAGCCGAACGACGCCGCCGTGGCCGCCCATTTGCACACCAGCACCAGCACCAGGGCCTGCCAGAGCAGCTGGCCGTGCAGAATCTCCACCACCACACTGTAGCCGTTGCCGCAGACATCCGGCACCCAGACCGCCAGCGCCCCCACCACCAGGCCGCCCAGGGCGAGCCGCAACGGCAGGGGCAGATTAGTCGCGGCAAATACGTGCTCGGCCTGCCGGAGCGAGCGCAGGAAAAACGGCGCGACGACGCCGGCGAGCACCCCGAGCAGCACAAACGGCCCGATCTCCCACAGCGAATGCAGTGTGAACGCCGGCACGGCGTAGATTGTGTGGGCGGCCGAGAGCGCCCGCATGGTCAGCGTCGCCGCCACCGCGGCGACCGCCAGCGGCCCGAGGCTTTCCATCGCGATGGTGCCGAGGATGATCTCGGCCACGAAAAACGACCCGGCGATCGGCGCGTTATACGCCGAGGCGATGCCCGCCGCCGCGCCGCAAGCCACCAGCAGGCGGAGTTGCGGCGCCGACAGCTTGCGCCAGCGGCCCAGCCACGAGGCGGCGACAGCCGCCAGCTGCACCATGGGACCCTCGCGACCGATCGAGCCGCCCGAGGCGATGGAAAACATCGCCGATGTGCTCTTCACCAGGCTGACCCGCACGGGCAGCTCGCCGCTGCCGATCAGGATCGCCTCCATGTAATCGGTCGAGCTCTCCCCGCGATGCAATCGTTTGCCGAACAAAAGCACCAGACCCGCCATGAGTCCGCCGACCGCGGGAATCGCCAGCCGCTGCCACCATTCCAACTCGCGGAACGAGTCCACGATGGCCTCAGTGTTCCCGGTCAGCAGGCGGTGGATCAGGTCCACCCCGCCCCGGAAAACCAGTGCGGTCAGCGCCCCCAGCACTCCGGCCCCGGCCGCCCAGAACAACGTCTCCTGCCAGGGCGACGGCCGCAGTTTTTCCGCAATCCAAAGCCGCCAGCGAAGCAGGCGCAGCAAGCGCTCGTAGATTTGCGGCACTACTTCCTTCACAGCGTCTTGGATCCTGGGGAATGCAGCGGTTCCATGCCGCCACGATGACCTGTTCCCCGCCCGCCTGACAAGGATTGTTCCGTCACGTAGCGGCTGGCCCGGCCGGCTTCGCCGGCGAGGCCACCACGGCGTTCAGCAGCTCCGCCTCGCCGGTCTCCAGCGCGCTCAACTGGATGAGGCTGTTCAGCGAACTGAAGTGCTTCGTCCATTCGAAATCGCCCGCGTGTCCGCCGACGACCTGGTTGAAGAGCTGCTTTTTCTCCACCTTCAGCGCCTGGATGCGCTCCTCGATGGTGCCGGCCGTGATCATGCGGTAGACAAACACCGTGTTGGTCTGGCCGATGCGGTGCACGCGGTCGATGGCCTGGTCCTCGACCGCCGGGTTCCACCACGGGTCGAGCAGGAAGACATAATCCGCCGCATGCAGCGTGATGCCCGTGCCCGCCGCCTTGAGGCTGACGAGCATCGCCGCCGCGCCCGACGCGGTCTGGAAATCCCGCACCGGCTTCTGCCGGTCCACCGTCATGCCCGTGATCTCGTAGCGCGGCAGCTCCGGATAATGCGTGTCGAGCGCCGTGCGCACCCGGTTGAGCAGCGTCACGAACTGCGAGAAGATGACGACCTTGTGGCCGCTGCCCACGACCTCGGCGAGTTTCTCGATCAACAGCTGGAGCTTGCCGCTGTCGGTGAGCGGCGAGTCGAGCCATGGCAGCAGGTCGGGATCGCAGCACACCTGCCGCAGCCGGGTGAGCAGCGCCAGGAAGCCGAATGATTTTTCGCGCAGCGCCAGGCCGATGTCCTCGCCGAGCCGGGCCAGGCCCTCGGTGCAGATGCGCGCATACTCGGCGCGCTGCACCTCGGTCAGCGGGCAGAGCAGGTCCATCTCCACCTTCGGCGGGAGCTCCGTTGCCACCTCGTTCTTCGTGCGGCGGAGGATGAACGGCGCCACCTGCTGGCGCAGCCGGCCCATCGTGCCTTCGCGGTCCTGGATGAGCGCCGTCTCGAAGGTCGCGCGCGAGCCGAGCAGGCCGGGCAGGAGGTAGCGAAAGATGGACCACAGGTCGAGCTGGCGGTTCTCCAGCGGCGTGCCGGTGAGCACAAGCCGGTGCCGCGTCTTGATGGCGAAGCACGCCTGCGTGACCTTCGCATCGGGGTTCTTGATGAACTGCCCCTCGTCGAGCACGGCGTAGCCGAACTCGGTCGTGTCGAGCAGCGCGCGGTGTTTGCGGAGCTGGGTGTAGCTGGCCAGCCAGATGCACGGCGCCTTGTTGGTCGTGAAATCATTGCCCGACTTGAGAATGTCGATCTTCGCCCCGGGATAAAATCGCGCCAGCTCCTCGCGCCACACGGGCACGACGCTCGCCGGGCAGACCACCAGGTGGCGCAGTTTCCCCAGCGGGCGCGACGAGAAGAGCGCGATGACTTGGGCGGTCTTGCCGAGCCCCATCTCATCGGCCAGCAGGCCGTGGCACTCGGTTTCGCAGAGATGGTGCATCCACTCGACGCCGCGGCGCTGGTATTGGCGGAGGAACTCCGGCAGTTCGGGCGGCGTGGCGGGCGGCGTCAGCACCTTCTGCCGCCAGGCGTCGATCTCGGCGCCGAGTGTCACCTTGATGCGGTGGTCGTTGAACAGTGAGAAAATCAGGTAGGGCGGGATGGTGCCGTCGTCCGCCGTGTCCTCGAGGTTGCGGCGCCACTGGTTGTAGCCCTCCAGTTTTTCGGGCGTGAGGGTGACGATGCCGAGGTCGGGCAGCAGCATGGGTGTGCGGCCGTGCTTGAGCAGCGCGGCGGCCTGCTCGTCGGTCAGCAGCCGCTCGCCGGCGCGGAAAATCCAGCGGAGGTTCAGGCCGGCGCCGTTGCGTTTGTCGGCCACGGCCTCGATCTCGATGGCGCGGGCGCCCTGCTTGAGGTTGGCCACCTTGACGTCGAGCTCGATGCCGAACTGCTTTTTCCAGTGCGGCAGCAGATCGCTCAGGAAGCCGGGGATGTCGGCCAGCGAGTCGAGCGCGTAGGCGTGCGTGGTCTGGTTGTAACGGAAATGGGCCTTGCGTGCGTAGGTGGCCAGCGCGATGAGCTTGGCGCGCTCGGCGGCCGTCGGGGGGTTGGCGGTGTTGCCCAGCGCAGGGATGCGGCTGCGGCCGCTTTTCCAGTAGGCCAGGAAGACCAGGCCGCTGGACGTGGTCGTGAAGCTCAGCAGCAAATCGCGCGCGGGCCGGTCGGACTTGGGGTCGATCACCCCGTTGGGCTCGCCGTGGCCGTTGCTGGCCGGGCTGGCCTTGGGCGTTTCCCCCGGCAGCAGCGCGGCCATTTCATCCACCAGCAGCTCCTCAATCTCATGCAGGCCGGCGACCGCAATGGCGTTGGCCAGCAAGATATCCGTGGACGAGGACCGCACCTTGATCTGGTCGCCATCCCATTCGATGACCGCGTATTCCTCCTTTTTTTCGACCTTCCGGTGGATGATGGCGTCCCTGACCCCCAGTTCGACCTCCCGGATTTCGCCGTCGCGATACATGTCCTGGCCGCGCTCCACCTGGCTGGCATCAAACTGCCCTTCCCAGTCGGCCTCCAGGCGGCCAAACCAGAATTCAAGTGACTGTGGGGTATAGATGCGCTTGGGCCCGTGGGTTTGCATCAAGCTAAAAGAAAGACGTTAGAAACTTTCGGACGCACCGCGCAACCTTTTTTCGACCATCTCCCGTGCGCCTGATACCAGCGGTTTACAGACTCAACGAGGCCAATTGCTCGCGGATGACCGCCAGGGTGCGCTCCGTGGCGCCGCGGTTCACCTCGTGCCACGCCTGTGCGGCGGCCGCCAGCTTCTCGCGCTGCGCCGTGTCCTGCAGCAGTTCGACCACGGTCGTGATGAGCTCGCTGTGCGTCTCCACCCGGCGCACTGCGCCGGCCTCGGTCAGGGTGCGGATGATTTCGCGAAAATTCGTCATGCGCGGTCCGTGCAGCACGGGCTTGCCCAGCGCCGCCGCCTCGACCGGGGTCTGCCCGCCCTCGTGCGGCGCGAGGCTTTTCCCCACAAAAACCAGGTCGGCCAGCTGGGTGAACTTGCGCAGCTCCCCGGTGGTGTCCCCCACCGCCACATCCACCAGGCCGGGCGCCGGTCCGGCCGAGCGCAGATGGAACGACAACCCGGTTTTTTCCAGCAAGGCGCGCAACTCCTCGCGGCGCTCGGCATGCCGCGGCACAAGCAGCAGCGAAACCTTGAGCCCGCGCTCGCGCGCCGACTTCAACGCGGTCAGCAGCGCGACCTCCTCGCCCGCCCAGGTGGACGAGCCGAGCAGCACGAGGCCTTCGCCGAGGCCAAGTTCGCGCCGGAGCTGCGTCTTCTCGGCGGCGGTTAGGCGCGGGATGTGCACATCGAGCTTGAGATTGCCGGTGGTCTGCAGCCGCTCGGGCGGGATCCCGAGCGCCTTGAACCGCTGCTCGTCACGCTTGGAGGAGCACAGCACCCGGGTGATGCCGTCGGCCAGCGGACGCAGCAGCGGACGGAATTGCAACGAGCGCCGGAAGCTGCGGTCGGACAGCCGGGCGTTGACGCTGATGACCGGCACGCCGCGCACCTTCGCCTGGTGCACATGTTCGGGCCACCGCTCGCCTTCCATCAGGATACAGAGGTCCGGGCCGACCCGGCGCCAGGCCCGGACGCTGAACGCCCAGAAATCGAGCGGAAAATAACCAATCCCGACGGTCAGCGCGGCGTATTTCTCCCGCGCCAGCTGGTAACCGGTGCTGGTCGTGGTGGTCAGGTAAACCTCCGTGCGCCCCTCGCGCTGGAACGCCTCGAGCAGTGGCGCGATGGCGAGCATCTCGCCGACGCTGACCGCCTGCAGCCAGATCCGGTGCGCCCCGGCCGCGCGCGGCGGCAGCGGATCGGTGCCGCCGAAGCGCTGGCCAAAACTCCCCGCGTAGCCGCCGCGCCGCCGCATTCGCCATAAATAATAGGGCGACGCCAGCAGCAGCAGCGGGAGGAAGAGTATTCTGTATACCCAAATCACAGGGGAGGACCAATCATCCGGAATATTAACGCAGAGGACGCAGAGTTCACGGAGTAATTCATCCACTCTCTGCGCTCTCTGCGTCCTCTGTGTTAAATGGTTCGGAGTTTACTGCCCCAGGACCCACGCGAAGATCAGCGGGGCGCAGATGGTGGCGTCGCTTTCGATGATGAACTTCGGCGTCTTCGCGCCGAGCTTGCCCCAGGTGATTTTCTCGTTGGGCACCGCGCCGGAGTAGCTGCCGTAGCTGGTGGTCGAGTCGCTGATCTGGCAGAAATAACCCCAGAGCGGCACCGCCGTCCGCTCCATGTCCTGGTGCAGCAGCGGAACGACGCAGATGGGAAAATCGCCCGCGATGCCGCCGCCGATCTGGAAAAAGCCGATGGAACCTTCGCCGTTTTTGAGCGGCTTGGCCGTCTTCGCGTAGTAGTCGGTGAGCCACATCATGTATTCGACGCCGGAGCGGACGGTGTGGACGTTCTTCACGTCGCCGCGCATGACCGAGGCGGCAAACATGTTGCCGAGGGTGGAGTCCTCCCAGCCGGGCACGATGATGGGCAGGTCCTTCTCGCAGGCGGCGAGCATCCAGGAGTTCTTCGGGTCGATCTGGTAGTCCTTCTTCAGCTTTCCGCTGCGCAGGATCTTATACATGAACTCGTGCGGGAAAAACCGCTCGCCGTCCTTGCCGGCCTTCACCCATTCGGCCAGCACCTCCCGCTCGATCCGGCGCATGGCTTCCTTCTCGGGAATGCAGGTGTCGGTCACCCGGTTCATGTGGCGGTTGAGCAGATCCTGCTCGTCCTGCGCCGTGAGGTGGCGGTAGTGCGGCACCCGCTCGTAATAGTCGTGTGCCACGAGGTTGAACACGTCCTCCTCGAGGTTCGCCCCGGTGCAGACGATGGCGTGGATCTTGCCCTGCCGGATCATTTCCGCGAGCGAGATGCCGAGCTCGGCGGTGGACATCGCACCGGCGAGCGTCACAAGCATCTTGCCGCCGGCTTGCAGGTGCGCCTCGAAGCCCTTGGCGGCGTCGAGCAGCGTGGCCGCGTTGAAGTGCCGGTAATTGTTCGCGATGAACTGCGAGACCGCGCCCTTTCGCTTGGCGAGGGCCGCGTTGACCGCTTCGGGGTTGGTGTGTGCAGGAACTTTCATTGATTAACCCAAGACAGATAAAAAGCTGCGCGCACTTTTTGCCACACTAAAGTCGCTGGTGCACTGCAGCGAATTTTCCTCGCCTCATCGCTGGAAACTTGCAGTCGGCGCGCGGGTCAGAACAATGTTTGCCGCCATGTCCCCGCCCCGCTCCGTGATTTTTTTTCGCGCCACGTTTACCGCGCTGCTGCTCGCACCGCTCCTGGCGTTCGCCGCCGGCTTCGCCCACGAGACCAGCGACCTGCCCGCTGATCCCGGTATTCATTGGGGCCGGCTCGGGAACGGCCTGCGCTATGCGATCCTCCACAACCAGGAGCCGAAGGGCCGCGTCAGCGCGCGCCTCGCCGTGCAGGCCGGCTCGGTCTATGAAAACGAGAACCAGCGCGGCCTCGCCCATTTTCTCGAGCACATGGCGTTCAACGGCAGCAGGCATTTCCCCTCGGCCAACGTCGTGGAATTCTTCCAGCGCATGGGCATGGATTTCGGCGGCGACACCAACGCCTCCACCGGTTTCGACCGCACCCTCTACCAGCTCGAGCTGCCCGACACCAAGCCGGAGACCCTCCGCGAGTCCCTCACCTTCTTCGCCGATGTCGCCGGCGGCCTGCTGCTCGGCCGCGACGAGATCGAGAAGGAGCGGGGCGTCATCCTGAGCGAGAAACGCGCCCGCGATTCCGTCGGCCTCCGCACCTTCCTCGCCGAGCTGGAGTTCCTCGTGCCCGACACGCGCTTCCCGCAGCGCCTGCCCATCGGCACCGAGGAGGTCATCAAGACCGCCAATCGCGACCGCTTCGCCGAGTTCTACAACGCCTGGTATCGCCCCGAGCGCATGTTCGTCGTCATCGCCGGCGACATCGACCCCGCCGCCGTCGAGCCGCTGGTGAAGGAACTTTTCTCGCCGCTCACCGCCCGCAGCCCCGCCCTGCCGGAGCCCCGGCTCGGTACTGTCGTCCCGCCCGAGTCCGTCATGGTCCAACTGCACACCGAAATGGAGGCCGGCAACGTCAACGTCGCGCTCGAGACCGTCGTGCCCTATGTCTTCGAGCCCGACACTGCCGCGGCCCGGTTGAAATACCTGCCGCGCACCCTTGCCCTGCGCATGCTCAACCGCCGGCTCTCCATCCTCGCCAAGAAGGAGGGTGCGCCGTTTCTCAGCGGCCTCGTCGGCGTGACGGAGCAGTTTGAGTTCTTCCGCAACGCCTCGATCGAGCTCAACTGCCGCCCCGACCAGTGGCCGGCCGCGCTCGCCGTCGCCGAGCAGGAGCTGCGCCGCGCGCTCGAGCACGGTTTCCTGCCCGAGGAACTCGCCGAGTCCGTCGCCGAGATGAAGAACAACCTTGAGCAGGCGGTCCGCACCGCGCCCACCCGTCGCTCCAACGGCCTGGCCGACGAACTCGCGGACGACCTGCTCGACCGCTCCGTCACCGTCCACCCCATCGCGGAGCTCGCCCTCTACTCGCCCGCGCTCGCCGCCCTCACGCCCGGGGACTGCGCCACCGCGCTGCGCACCGCCTGGAACGAAACTAACGGTCGCAAGATTTTTGTCACCGGCAACGTGCAGATCCCGCGCGCGGCGCAGAGCATCACCGCCGCCTACGCCGCCAGCTGCAAGGTCGCCGTCACCGCCCCGCCCCGGACCGCGCAGGCCGCCTTCGCCTACACCGCCTTCGGCCAGCCCGGCACGGTCGCGAAAAAGAAAGCGGTCGACGACCTCGGCGCCACGCTGCTCCAATTCAAGAACGGGGTCCGCCTCAACCTCAAGCCCACCGACTTCGAGGCCGGTCGCATCCGCGCCTCCGTGCGCATCGGCGGCGGCGAGCTGAGCATGCCGATGAACCAGCGCGGCCTGTCCCTCCTCGCCAACGTCGCGTTCACCACCGGCGGTCTCGGCAAACACAGCGTCGACGACCTCCAGCGCCTGCTCGCCGGCCGGACCGTCGGCCTCGGCTTTGGCGCGCAGACCGACGCTTTCACCTTCGGCGCCACCACCAACCGCGCCGACCTGCTGCTCCAGCTCCAGCTCTTCTGCGCCTATCTCACGGATCCCGGCTACCGGCCCGAGTCCCTCCGCCAGGTGCACAAGGCCGCGGAGCAGATCTATCTCCGGCTCGCCCACACCGCCGACGGCCCGATGTCGCTCGAGGTCGCCGGTCTGCTCGCCAATGGCGACCCGCGCTTCGGCCTGCCGCCCAAGGAAGTCCTGCTCTCCCGCAATCTCGACGAGTTGAAGGCCTGGCTCACGCCGCAGTTTGCCCGCGGCCCGATCGAGATTGCCATCGTCGGCGACTTCGACCCCGACGCCACGATAAACGCCGTCGCCCAGACTTTCGGCGCCCTGTCCGAGCGCTCGGACAAGCCCGCCTACAAGGACGCCCGCAAGGTTACGCTGCCCGCCGCACCCATCGCGAAGCAATACACCGTCGAGAGCGAGATCCCCAAGGCCCTCGTGCGCCTCTACTGGCCGGCGACCGACGCGCGCGACGTGAAGCTCACCCGCCGGATGCGGCTGCTCTGCGATGTCTTCGCCGACCGTCTCCGCGTGAAAATCCGCGAGGAGATGGGCGGCACCTACAGTCCGAACGCGGCCAGCGACCTCAGCGACACCTACCCCGGTTACGGCTGGATCGTCGCCGAGGCCACCGTCGCGCCCGACCGGACGCGCGTTATTGCCGACGCCATCAAGGCCGTTGCCGTCGCGTTGCACGACAACGGCGTGACCGAGGAGGAACTCGTCCGCGCCAAGCAGCCCGTGCTCACCGCGCTGCGCGAATCCTCTCGCACCAATTCCTACTGGCTCGGCAGCGTGCTCGCCTCCGCGCAGGAATTCCCGGAAAAACTCGACTGGAGCCGCACCCGCTACAGCGACAACGAGGGCGTCACCACCGAGGAACTCAGCGCGCTCGCCAAGCAATACCTCGACCCCGCCCGCGTCTCCGAGTTCATCGTGCTGCCCGTTGCAGCCACTCCCGCACCCGAAGCAAAATGATTTGTGGGTGGGGTGCCCTCACCCCCGTGGGTAGAGCGGGTTAGCCACGCTCCAATCTCCGTCCTCACCCTGGGTGAGCGCGGCTCATCTTTAACGTTCGGCAGAAGATAAGATTCCTGCTGAAGGCCAAAGGGTAAGCGCAGCTCCGTTCTCCGTCTCTAAATTCCTGCGGCTGGTCGCATTTTTTTCCCCGGATCGCCCGGCCTGTGCTATAATGGCAGCGCACCACCCCCGCCCATGAAAACCCCTGCCCGCTTAGTCCTCCTCCTGCTCGCCGGCTGCAGTCTGGCCGGCTGTACGTCCATGAAGACCGCCACCCTCCCGCCGCCGGCCAAGGTCGCCCTCAGCGAACAGACCTTGAGCCCCCGCGACTACTTCCTGTTGCGCGAGCTCGAACTCAGGGCGGAGAGCATCCTCGCGTCCGGCGGCCGCTGACGGCCTTTTCCCCCGCGGTGCGCGGGCCGGCGGACTCACGTCACGGCCCGAGTGCCGCCACTGATTCCACCTTGAGGTTGAGCAGTGGCACGGAAAGTTTCGCGACCGCGGGTTGCCCGGACGCCTCGCTCATCGGCCGCCAAGCTTTGCGAGCGACCGGTCGTGCGCCTTCGTCAGCAGCATCAGCGCCACGATGGCCCCGACGAGCGCCATGGCCATGTCGGTCTGCGTATCCCATGGATCGCCCTGCGTGCCGAGGAAATCCTCCGCCGCCGCCCCGCTCGTGATCGCGGTCAGCCACTCCATCAGTTCATAAAGCGCGCTGAACGCCAGGCACACGCTGACCACCAGAACCGGCAGCCATCGGCTCGGCTTCATCGAGCCAATGCCCTGAGTGGTGTTGAAGGGCCCATTCAGTCGATGCTTGAGTGGTGACGTGCGCAGCAGCAGCTCCCGCACGAGAATCGCCGGCACAAAGCCCTGGGCGAAGTGCCCGAGCTTGTCGTAATTGTTGCGCGTCCAGCCGAACCAGCCCATCGCCCAGTTGCCGAGCGGCACGCGGGCATAGGTGTAGTGTCCGCCGAAAATCAGGATCACGCTGTGCCACCACAGCAGCACCAGCAGCAGGGTGGAAAGCGGGAGGCGCCGCTGCAGGGCGAGCACGACGGGCAGGCCGATGAAAATGGGCACCACCTCGAGGAACCACGTGAAGTAATCGTGCGGCCGCACGGCCGACCACGCCAGCACCGGGGCCAGCAGGACGCAGAACCAGAGCAGCCGGCGGTCCATCAGCCGCCCTCCTGCTTCACCTGGGGAATTTCAACCGGCATGCATCGCCAGCTTGCCGGCCGCCCGGGCCAGCGCAAGCCCGGTGGAGTGGCTGGCCCATGCCGTGCGTTGTTTTGGGGTTTTGACTTCCCTGCCGGGCCGGCCAAGCCTCGGGCCCGAATCATGGACCATCTGCACGCCTATTGGCGCATGGAATATATCGAAGCGCCGCGCGAAAAATCCGGCGGGGATCCCTTCACGACGCTGCCCGCCCTGGGCGATGACGCCGCCGCGCACATCGTTCACCGCAGCCGGCTCTCCTACCTCGTGCTCAACCGCTATCCCTACAACCCGGGCCACCTGCTCGCCGTGCCGTTCCGCGCCGCCACCGACCTCGTGGAACTCGACGCCGCCGAGCGCGCCGACCTGATGGACGAGATCATCTTCGGCAAGGAGGTGCTGCGCGCCGCGGTGAAACCCGACGCCTTCAACCTCGGCTTCAACCTCGGCACGGCGGCCGGCGGCAGCATCCCGCACCTCCACGCCCACATCGTCCCGCGCTGGAACGGCGACACGAATTTCATGCCCGTCATCGGCCAGACCCGCGTCCTCCCGCAATCGCTCGCGGCCATGTATGCCCGGCTGAAGGAAACAGCTGTCAGCCTTAAGCGCTAAGCTGTAAGCCAGCCCAACAGACGCCCGGCAATTCCCAAATTTCTCCCAGCTTAAAGCCTATTGCTTACTGCTTGCCGCTCTCCCCCGTGCCCGACTCCCAGACCCTCCGTTACCCGAATGCCCGCCACCTCCACCAGCTGTATTGTGGCAGTGAAGACAATCTCACCCGCGTCGAGCAGGCGCTCGCTGTGCGCCTCGTCTCTCGCGACGACTGGCTGAAAATCGACGGTGACGCCGCGGCCGTGGCCCGCGCCGGGGAATTCTTCACCCTGCTCAACACCGGCCGCTCCCAGGGCCTAGCGCTGCGCACCCCCGACTTTTTGCGGCTGCTCGATCTTTACGCCAAGGACGGCGGCGTAGGCCTGCGCGCGCTGTTCACCGAGCCGGTGGTCATCCCGACCCAGCGCAAAAGCGTGGTTCCGAAAACCATCGGCCAGAAACTTTACCTGCAGGCCATCCAGAAGAATCCCATCGTGTTCGGCATCGGCCCCGCCGGCACGGGCAAGACCTACCTCGCCATGGCCGCGGCCATCTCCGCCCTGCTCAAGAACCAGGTGCAGCGCATCGTCCTCACCCGCCCGGCGGTCGAGGCCGGCGAGGCACTCGGCTTCCTGCCCGGCGACCTGCGCGAAAAGATCCTGCCCTACCTCCGGCCGCTCTACGATGCACTGCACGATATGCTCGACCCCGAGGATGTCGTCACCCTTTCCGAGAAGGGCGTGATCGAGATCGCCCCGCTGGCCTATATGCGCGGCCGCACGCTGGCCAACGCTTACATCATCCTCGACGAGGCGCAGAACACCACGCCCGAGCAGATGATGATGTTCCTCACTCGCCTCGGCGACGACTCGCGCATGATCGTGACCGGCGACATCACCCAGATCGACTTGCCCCGCGCCAAGCTCTCCGGGCTCGTGCAGGCCCCGCGCATCCTGCGCAACATCCCCGGGATCGAGTTCCACCACTTCACCGCCTCCGATGTCGTGCGGCACCCGCTCGTGCAAAAGATCATCGAGGCCTACGAGCAGGCGAAGACGGCGGAGCCCATCGGGCCCGGAGTGTGATGCGCGAAGTTTCCATCCGGAACACCCACCCGCGGCTCCGCTTCCGCGCCTCGGATGTGGTGCGCGTCATCACGACGTTGGAAGGCAACCTGTCCGCCCTCCGGATTCCGCCGGCCGCAATTCCTGCGGGCGAATTGTCCATCGTCTTCCTCACTGATCCCGCGCTGGCGATAATCCATGGTGACTTCATGGATGACCCGACGGCAACGGACGTCATTACTTTCGAGGGTGACAAGGCGACCGGACTGGCCGGCGAGATCTGCATCTCGGCTGACATGGCCGCCCGGTTTGTCGGGTTGCCTCGGCTCGGCGGGACCCGCGCCCGGCAAGGCGCCTTTTCCAGCGAACTAACCCTTTATCTGGTACACGGCTGGTTGCACCTGGCCGGCTACGACGACTTCCAGCCCGCGAAAAAACGCCGGATGCGCGCCGCCGAGGCCCGGGCGATGACGCTGCTGCGCTCAGCGAAGGCTGTGCCGGGGTTTCAGCTAACTTGAGGTGGAGCGCGGCCTTCGGACGCGCTTATGCCTGGCCTGAGAACGCGTCCGGAGGCCGCGTTCCACCTTTCTATCCGCCAAAAAATCAGTGTTCATCCGGGCCCATCTGTGGTTAACCCTTCCCCATGCCCAAGTCCCGCATCAAAACCCTGCGCAACGCCTTTTTCACCGGGCTCCTGCTGGTCGCGCCGCTGGTGGCGACGGTCTGGGCGGTTCTGCTGGTCATCAGCCTGGCCGGCGGTTCGATCCGGCCGCTGTTCTCCCCCTACCTGCCGGCGGCCCTGGGCCACCTGCCGAACATCGTCTGGGATCTCATCACGACGGTGATCGTCCTCGCCCTGATCACGCTGCTCGGCTTTGTCTCCCATCTTTTTCTCGGGCAGTTCGTCGGCGCCCTGGGGGAGCGCTTGATCCAGGGCATCCCCGGCATCGGCGGCTTCTACAACAGCGTGAAGCAGTTCATCGACACTTTCGGGGCGAAGGACCGCATGCAATTCAGCAAGGTAGTGCTCGTGCAATTTCCCCGGAGCGGCGCCTACACCATCGGCTTTGTCACCAACTCCAGCCGCGGCGAGCCGCACCAGCATCTGACCGAGGAACACTGGGCGGTGTTCGTCCCCACCTGTCCCAGCCCGGTCAATGGCTTTTTCATGTTTCTGCCGCGGGCGGAAATCATTGAGCTCGATATGTCGGTCGGTGACGGCATGAAGACCGTCATCTCGTGCGGGGCGGTCCTGCCATCGTGGGCTGACCCAGCCAGCGCCCGGGCCGCCCTCAGTGCCCGCTGACCCACAAAGTTACTTGCCTCGCCGGAGCTCCTGAGGAGCGTAGGCGGGTGCCCGGCCAGCAGCTCCAGACCACGGCGTTCATCCTGACGAAGCAGCCGTCGGGCTCCGACGCGTTCGCGCAATTGACCGTATTTTCCGGCGAGCACGGCGTGCTCCACTGCCTTGTGAGGACTCCCAAGTCTGGCCACGCGTCCTCGGGGCGCCGTAGCTCCGCTCAGCGGAGCGAAGGCTGCCTGGACCTGTTTGACGAGGCTGAGCTCTGGCTCGACTCCTTCAACCAGGGCCGCACCTGGTTCATCAAGGAGCACCGTTTCATCCAGCGCCACGAGGGCATCGGCCGTTCCTACGAGACGCTCCGCGCCGCGGCCGCGCTCGGCCTGCTCCTCAGCCGCAATCCCGTGCCCGATGAATCGCGCCCCGACGTCTCCGAACTGCTGCGCGCGAGCCTGACCGCGCTCGCCGCCGGCGGCCGCCCCGATATCGTCTGGCTCAAGGCGCTCTACTGCCTCCTGCGCGACGAAGGTTATCCGGTGAAACAGCAATGGTGGCCGCAGCTCCCGGCCGCCGACCGCGACGTCGCGGTGCAGTTGCTCAACCAGCCTCTCGCCGCGCAGACTGCCGACACCGACGCGGTTGCCCGGATCACGCGCGGACTTGAGGACTGGGTCCGGGGCGAGACGGAGATCCGGTTGTGATGGTGGAGGGCCCGCGTCCCTGCGGGCCGAATCCTGTGGCGGGCCCAGCTCCTGCTGGGCCGCGGTCCAGCAGGAGTTGGACCCTCCAA
Organism: Lacunisphaera sp.; assembly: GCA_043738215.1. Taxonomy (GTDB): domain Bacteria; phylum Verrucomicrobiota; class Verrucomicrobiia; order Opitutales; family Opitutaceae; genus Lacunisphaera. Next base: position 22,759 of record JAYUGX010000105.1, on the reverse strand, counting down.
TGGAAATAGCCTCTTCCTGCTTCCCTTCCGTGTATTCCGTGTGTTCCGTGGGCGTCTCTTATGGAATTTTCCCTCGAACAGCGCACGGCCAGCCTGAGCGTCGGCGAATTCGCCGGGTTCACGCTCGGCCCGCACGAAGCCGGCGGCGGCCCGCAGGGTCTCTGGCGCGCGCAACTCGGCCAGCACTGGCACAACGAGCTCCGTTCCCGCACGCTGGCGGAGTCACCGGCGGCGCAGTTCGAGGTGGTCATCGAGGGCCGGCTCACCCACCGCGGCTGGACGTTCACGCTCAACGGCCGGATCGACCAGATTGTGCCGGCGAAAAGCACTTTTAGCGAAGGCCTGCCCTCCGAAGCCTTGGCGAAGGAGGGCGACACCTTGCGCGAAATCAAGAGCGTGATGCGTCCGCTGCCGGTCGAGGAAGCAGAACTCCACGCCGATTACCCGGAATATTTCCGCCAGCTCGCCGCCTACCTGGTCCTGCTTCGGACTTCCCGTTCGTCACTTTCGCCGCTGCGCGCCGAACTCATCTTCGTCGAGGCTGGCTCCGGTCTCTCTCAAACCATTGCGCTCACGCCGTTCGACGAGGCGCTCGTCCATCACCAGCTCGATGCGCTCGTGGAGTTTCTCAACCTGCGGCAGCGCGCCACCGAGCGCCGGCGCTCGCTGCAATTCCACCCAGCCTTTCCCTCGCTCCGCCCCGGCCAGGAAACCATCCAGCAGGATCTTCAGGCGGCTTTCAGTCACTCAACCCTCAACTCTCAACCCTCAACGGTTCTGCTCTTCGAGGCTCCCACCGGCTACGGCAAGACCGGCTGCGTGCTCGAGTTCGCGCTCGGCCAGATGCGCACGGGCCGCTTCGCCCGGCTCATCTGGCTCACCGGCAAGTCCACCGGCCAGTTGCAAGTGATCCACACCCTCCAGCAGATGACCACTCCTGAGGTTGGTAACGTAATACGTTACAAACCGCCGTTGGCGTTCTGGCAGGTGCGCAACAAGTCCGAACACTGCGTCAATCACACCTTCCACTGCGTCCGCGACGGTTGCGACTACCTTAACGGCTGCGCCGAGCGCTGGCCGGGCAGCGGTCTCGCCAAGTTCTACCTTGATGACGCCCAGCCGCACGATCTCGTCACGTTGCGCGCGGCCGGCCGCGACGCCCTGATCTGCCCCTACGAGATTACCCGCACCGCCCTCGCTTTCAACGATGTCTGGATCGGTGACTACAACTACGTCTTCGCTCCGGACAATCGCGGGCTGTTCTTCGAGCAGCCAGGTTTCAACCCGTCGGAGACGCTGCTGGTGATCGACGAGGCGCACAACCTGCCCTCGCGGGTGGCCGGCGCGCATTCGCACCGCGCAACGGAGAACGACGCCCGGTCGCTGCTGGCCGAGCTGGAGCATTTGCGGGCCCCCGCCCCGTTGCAACTTGCCGTCGAGGAATGGACCCGTCTGCTCGCCTTGCTCCGGCCCGCTGACTCGCTCGATCCGGCCGCCGAGGCCGAGATCAACGAGCAAGTCGCCAAGCTCGCGGAGCTGGTCGGCACGCAGCCGCTGGACTACGCGGCACTCGGCCCGGGTCATTCGGAGTCGCTCTGGCAGTTCGCGGCGCTCGACGATTTTCTCAACGACACCAAGCTCACGAAGCTGCTCTGGGTCTCACGTGAGGGAGAACTGGAGTTCACCTGCGTGAACGCGGCACCGGCCATCGGCGAGACACTCAAGGCGTTTGGCGGCGCGATCCTGATGTCGGCAACGCTGCAGCCCTACAAGGAATTTGCTACCTCGTGCGGATTGGAATCCACCGCCACGCTCCACGCTCCGACGCCGTGGCGCGCGGGAGCCTATGATGTCGCGGTGGACGTGCGTGTGGACACCAGCTTCAAGCAGCGCGCAAACTACTATGGCACTACTGCCGCCACCATCGAGGCGATGCATCAAGCGGCGCGTGGCTCAGTCGCAGTATTCTTCCCTTCGTATGCCTACGCCGAGTCGGTGCTGCGCGCCTTGGAGCACGACGGCTCGGTGCTGCGCGTGGCGTTGCAGCCACGGCTGCCCGACCTCGCCGCGCAGACGGCATGGGTCGAGGAAAGCCTCGCCCTCGCCGACGCGCTCTTCCTCGTGCTTGGCAGCAGTTTTGCCGAGGGCATTGATTTGCTCGGCGGACGGGTGACGCATGCGATGGTCGTCGGCCCCGCGCTCCCCGAGGTCAACGCCGTGCAGAAGGCGCGACTCGACGCTGTCGCCGGCCTCGGTCGCGAGGCAGCGTTCCGGCGCGTCTACCAGATTCCCGGACTGCAGAAGGTGAATCAGGCACTCGGCCGGCTGGTGCGCGCGCCGGGCCAGCACGCGAAGGTGCTGCTGCACTGCTGCCGCTTCGCCGAACCCTCCTACGCCGCTCTGCTCGCGGCGGACTATCAGATGTTCAAGGAAGTGGCATCCGAGTCCGACCTGCGCGACTGGCTGGCGGGAAAATCCTAGGGATTGGCTGGAGTGACCACCAATTGATCGGCCTTGAATTCGTGGGCGAAGCGCGCTTTTTCCTGGAAGGTAAACTTGATCAGTTCCGCCTCGTTCAGGGCATTGATGGCCTCCAGCAGCGGCCGCGGGCCGCCGGCCTTTTTGGAGGCCCGATAAGCCACGGTCTGCCAGGAAATTTCCACGGTTCCCACCCGGAACTTTTGTCCCCATTGGGCGCTGCCTCGGTCCGAATAATCCCTCGTCCGGTTCACTAGCAGATATTGCGGAAACTGGGGCATCATGGCCCGACCGACGCCCAGGATGTAATTCTGGCCACCCATCAGGGCATCATACCCCAGAAACGGACTGTGCCGGACAAATGTCACCAGGAGCTGCTCTCCCTCCTTTTCTACATGGGCGATCCGCTCACCCAAGGGTCCAATCATGGCCCGGGCTCCGGGCTGCAGCGGCACACTGGTCATTGATTCAATTTCCATCAGCCCAAAGCGGGCCTTCAAGGTATAGGCCGCCGGCCCGGCTTGCAGGCGTTCCGCCACTGCCGCCGGGACCGATTGGATGGCCTGCGAGTCCTCTGGCTTTTCGGACGTGGCCAGCGGTGAACCCAGGACTTTCATCCGCATAATGCCGTTCAGGTTTCTTCCGGGCCGGATCCAGCTCCAGCCTTCATCGGCGGATCCATCCGGCCAGTGTAACGAGTAGTTCGCGACATAGGGCAGCAATGCCTGGGATTCCGGCACGCCTTGCACGTGGTAATTCACCCTCATCTGGATCGGCCGGCCGGGACGCGCACCGGGTGCTGGAGGGGCCAGCTCAGCTCCGGCCAAGGAGAATGTCAAACCGCCTGGCGCAGCGGATACGGGCCAATCCGCCTCGACCCGTCTTTCAAGGAACGAATGCCATTTTGCTGCCAGTTGCCAATCCCAGGGCCACCAGAGCGCGACCATGATGATCAGGCCGACTGTCGCGCCGATCACGGAGACCGACCGCCAGGTCCGCCGGGTCAGAAACTGGTGGATTGCCACCGTGACGATGCCCAGCACGGCAAGGCTGACCACCAGCCATGTCCTGGTCCACATCACTCCCTCTGTCGGGCTGGGATGCACGTGCGAGAGATGCATGCCCACCACGCCCGTGACCGAGGGGATGGCGATGAGCATCACCAGCGTCCACATGAGGAACCGGGCAAATCCATCCGACACCACCGCCCAGAGCAGTCCGACCAGCACGAAAATTGCCTGGATGACAACCGTTTCGGCCGCCGCCCAGGCAATCTCGCGCAAACCGTAGCCGCACCCTAGCCACCACGGCAGCGTCACGAGCACCGGCAGGAACCCAAAGACCAGTCCGATGCCCAAAAGCTTGGCCCGCAGCAGGCGCGCGCCCGAGATGGGCCGCGTCTGCCAAAACGCCGTCGTGCCGACCAGCAGATCCTCGTGGATCAACGCCGCCACCAGCACAAAATTCACGCCTTCCAGTCCCGCCAGCAATTTTGAGAAAATATCCATGCGCATGAACCACTCCGGCCCCTCGGTGCCGTCGGCCATAAGCAAGGCCACGCCCACACTCAGTTTGCCGATGATAATCAATGTCCATACCGCGAGCGGCCACTTGAGGGCGCGCAGGTCCTTTTTGACGATGTGCCAGGTGAGGTTCATGCGGCGGCGCCTTTCGGCTGGTTGCGGGTTTCGCGGGCCAGGGTAACAAAAATCTCGCGGAGCGTCATCGGGTCCGCCGTCACGGCGCCGTCCGGGAAACGCTCGCGGCAGGCACGTTCCGTGGCGTTCGGCTCATAGTTCGTTGCGATAAACCGCACCAAACCGCCCTTTTGGTCCAGCTCCAGCCAGCCGGGTGCTGGCGCGCCGAGTTGGGCGGCACCAGTCACCGTCACTTCCATCCGCCGGAAACGTCCGAGCAGCGACTCGGTGGTCTCGCTGAATTTCAGCCGGCCGGCCTCGAGCAGCGCGATATTGTCGGCCAGGCGCTCGACCTCCTCGATGTCGTGCGACGACACCAGCACGGTCCAGTCGCCGAGCTCCGAGGCCTCGAGGACGCCGCGCACGAAATCGTCGCGCGCCAGCGGGTCGAGCCCGCTGAACGGCTCGTCGAGCACCAGCAGCTTCGGCCGGTAGGCCAGCGTGGAGAGCAGCGCCGCCTTCATCAGCATGCCGCGAGAGAGGTGTTTCAGTTTCCGTTCCGGGGGCAGGTCGAACTGCGCGAGCAGATTGTTCTCCAGCGCCGGGTCCCAAGTCGGGTAAAACGGCCGGCAGTAGTCGAGCAGCTGCCGGACGGTCATCCACACCGGCAGCTTCTGGTTCTCGGACACGTAACCGATCTGGGCGCGCTCGCGCTCACCGAGCGAGCGTGAGTCGACGCCGAGGACGCGCGCCGAGCCCGTCGTCGGCGGGAGAAGGTTCATGAGCACCTTGAGGGCGGTGGTCTTGCCGGCGCCATTGGCCCCGAGCAGGGCGAACACGCTGCCGGTGGGCACGGCCAGGGTCAGGTCGCGCAGGGCCTCGGTGCGCCAGTAGCGTCGCGATAGTTGGGTGGTTTCGATGATGTTCATGGGAAAATCACTTGCGGTTGAGTTTCTTCCAGTGCGCGGCGAGGCCCGTCTGCACCTCGTCCACCGTCAGGCCGAGTTTCTTGGCCTCGACCGCCACGCGCTCGAGGTCGGCGCCGAGCAGTTCCGCCCGGGACGCGCGGTCACCCGCGGCGTGCTCGGCCACCACGCTGCCGACGGCCGGCGTCGTGATCAGCACGCCCTGGGCGACGAGCGCCGCCACGATCTTGTGCGCGGTGTTGGGGTTGATCTTGAGCTCCTGGCTGACTGTCCGCACCGAGGGAAAGGGCTGGCCGGGCTTCAACTGCCCGCCGACCACGGCCTTCTTCACGGCGAAAATCACCTGCTCCGTGATGGGCAGGCCGGGTTTCAGTTCGATGGAGAACGGGAGCACGCTGTCCTAGTTGAACTAGGACAGATAGGACAGCAAGCAAATAGTTGAAAATTGTTTTTAGGTGGGGCGCGACCGCTGGGCGCGCCGCGAATCACGGACGGCCCAGCGGTCCGTCCCTACCAGCGGAACCTCAGGGGGCCTCGGCCTCGCCGAGGAGGTTGGCGAAGACCAGCTTGCCGCCGCCGCTGGGCAGCACGCCGATGATCTCGGCCGTCACCCGCTTGCCGACGAAGGCCCGGGCGTTGTTCACCACGACCATCGAGCCGTCCTTGAGATAACCGAGGGCCTGGCCGTCCTCCTTGCCGATCTTCACCAGGTCGACGGCGATGCTTTCGCCGATGACCATCTCCGGGCGGAGGGCGTCTTCCAGCGCGTGCAGGTTGAGCCACGGCACGCCCTGGAACTTGGCCATCGCGGCGAGGTTGGTGTCGGTCGTGAGCAGCTTGGCCCTCAGGGACTGGGCGATGAAAACCAGCTTGGCCTCGATATCCTGCCGGCGGGCGACCTCGCTCTGGTGGATGCGAATGTCGATGTGCTTGATGGCCCGCAACTCGTTGAGCACCGCCAAGCCGCGGCGGCCGCGCGCCTGCTTGACGGAATCGGCGGAGTCGGCGATCGCCTGCAGTTCGGTCAGCACAAAACTGGGGATGATGAGCGCCGCGCCGAGGAACTGCGTCTCGCACACCTTGGCGATGCGCCCGTCGATCAGCGCACTGGTGTCAACGACCACCAGCGGCACGTCCACCTCGTGCGGGACGAAACGCACATAGGGGATGACCAGGTTGAAGTCATCCTTGCCGCGCAGGGCGATGACCGTGCCGAGGTAGGGCACGATGATGAACAGCGCGAGGCGCACGAGGTAGATCGTGGCCGGGTCGCCCTTTTCCAGCAGCGGCGACACCCCGATGAGGTAGGCGATGAGCGAGCCGGCGACCAGCCCGAAGGAGATTGCCGACAGCCCGCGCAACGAGAAGCCCTTCAGCATCAGGTCCACCAGCACGACGAGCACGCCGATGGAGAGGCCGATGAACACCGCCCACACCCGGCGGCTGTCCAAGGCCGGGTCGCCGTAGACCAGCAACCAGCCCGCCGCCGCGCACAGTGCGACGAATACGATCCGGATGGGCAGCAGCGTCTGGTTCATAAAGTGGGGCGGAAACTCACTTGAATACTCCCTTATTTATCAGCCACAGCAAGAAAAAGGGCAGGACCAGGAAGATAATCATGACGCCGTAAAGAATCATTTGTGCCCGGTGGGCTTTTTTCTCTAACTCGGGGTCCGGCGGTTCCATCCCCGCATCCGACCAAGCACCCCACCCGATGACAACGCAATACTGGCTAGTGAAGACCGAACCCGGAACCTACTCGTGGGATGATCTCGTCCGCGACGGCCGCACCGACTGGACCGGCGTCCGCAATTATGCCGCCCGCATCCACCTCAAGGCCATGCGCACCGGTGACGAGGTGTTTGTCTACCACAGCGGCGAGTCCAGGAGCGTGGTCGGCGTCGCCCGCGTGACCAAGACCGCCCACCCCGACCCCACCGCGAACGAACCCGGTTGGGTGGCCGTGGAGCTGGCGGCGGTGAAACCCCTCCCCCAACCCGTCACACTCGGGCAAATCAAGATCGACGCGGCCCTCGCACAGATCGGCCTCGTCCGCCAGGGCCGGCTTTCCGTCATGCCGCTCAAGCCCGCGGAGTTCGCGCGCATCGGAAAACTCGGCGGCCGTCCTGTCGTCCGTAGCCTTGGCGAAGGATGATGACCGCGCTCACCGCGGGCATGGCTCTGGCTCGACAATCCGGGACGGGATGCTTTTCGTCTTCAACGTGTTTGACCAGACCGCCATTCTCGCTCCCGGCCTGCTCGGCGCCTCCGTCGCGCGGGCCGCGAGGCATTACGGCGCAGCCCAGCGCCTCACCCTCTGGACCCGCCGGCCCGAGGTGCGGTTGCAACTCAAGGGCCAGCCCTGGTGCGACCACGTGGCGGACACTCCGGCCGACGCGGTGCGCGAGGCGCAGCTCGTGGTCATCTGCGCGCCGGTCGACCAGATTGTTTCGCTCGTGCAGCAAATCGCCCCGGTCCTCGCCGCCGGTGCGATTGTCACCGACGTCGGCAGTGTGAAGGGCGAGATTTGCCGGCTGAGCCACAAGATCCTCGGCGGCGGCGCCCACTTTGTCGGCTCGCACCCGATGGCCGGCTCAGAGAAGATCGGCTGGGAGCACGGCCGCGCCGACCTGTTCAAGGGCCGCACCGTCTTTGTCACGCCGCTGCCCGAGACCGATGCCAGGGCCGCCGAGCGCGTCGCGGCGTTCTGGACCGCGCTCGAGGCCGACGTGGCCAGCATTGAGCCGGACGCACACGACGAGATTGTTGCGCACATCAGCCACCTGCCGCAGGTGCTCGCCTCCACGCTCTGCGCCTGCCTGAACCGCCACGAGGCCGGCTGGCGCAACTATGCCGGCGGCGGTCTGCGCGACACCACGCGCATCGCCGGCAGCGACCCCAAGCTCTGGAAGACCATCCTCGAGCAGAACCGCGACGAGATTCTGCGCGCCGTGCGCGGTTACCAAGACGAGTTGCACGGGCTGGAGCGCGCCCTCGCCAACCGCGACTGGTTCGAGGTGCAGGCCATCCTCGAGCGTGGCAAGGGCTACCGCGACCAGTTCCGCCACATTCCGTGAGCACGCTGCCCGACAAACTTCCCATCGCGCCCTTCACCCGGCCGGTGCGCGGCAGTGTCACCCTGCCCGGCTCCAAGAGCATCGCCAACCGCGCGCTCATCCTCGCCGCGCTGGGCACCAAAACCGTCACGCTGCGCAACGCGCTTTTCAGCCGCGACACCGGGATCATGGTCGCCGCGCTCCGCGCGCTCGGCTTCAAGATCGCCACCGACCCGGCCGCCCTGACCATCACTGTCGATGGCCGGGGGGGAAAGATTCCGGAGCGCGTGACCAAGCTTGACGTCGGCAACGCCGGCACGGCCGCGCGCTTCCTCACCGCGCTGGTCTGCCTGTGTCCGGACGGGATTTTCTCCTTCGACAGTGATGAGGCCATGCGCCGCCGGCCGATCGGCGCGCTGCTCGATGCTCTCAAGACCCAGGGCGCCGTGGCCAGTGCCCGCCAGTTCCCCTTCACCCTGAAAACGGCCGGGTTGCGCGGCGGCCCGGTGGAACTTGATGCGTCTGAAAGCAGCCAGATGCTCTCAGCGCTGATGATGATTGCGCCGCAGGCGCACACGCCGCTCACCGTGACGCTCAAAGCCGGGACTGTCTCGCGCCCGTTCGTCGCGATGACGGAGCAGATGGTGAAGCAATTCGCCGCGCAACCCACCGACTACGCCATCGAAGGCGATGCCACGGCGGCAAGTTATTTCGCTGCGCTGGCGGCGGTTGCCGGCGGGAATCTGAAGGTCGCCGGGCTTAATCTCGCCGCTGGTGCACTGCAGGGTGACGCAGAATTCGTCCGACTCCTGGCGTCGAAAAAAATCATCAGCGTGACCGGTTCGTCGGTCACCAAGGGCCCGGCGCGCGGCGGGGTGACGGGTGACTTCAATGATTTCTCTGACACTTTCCTAACCCTCGCCGCGCTGGCTCCGCTGCTCAATGGACCGACGAAGATCAGTGGCATCGCCCACACGCGCAAGCAGGAGACCGACCGCGTGGCCGGCGCGGCCCGAGAGCTGAAGAAGCTCGGCCAGCATATCGTCGAGACGGAAGACTCGCTGGAGATCCATCCGCGGCCGCTCACGCCCGGCGTTGAGATCGAGACGTATCACGACCATCGCTTCGCCATGAGCTTCGCCATCCTCGGCTGCCACAACCTGCTGAGGAACGGCCGGCCCTGGCTCACGATCAAGGACCCGGACTGCTGCGCGAAAACCTTCCCGGCATTCTTTGACTTGCTGGCCCGCCTCCGGGCAGACTCTCATTAAGAACGCATGGCGACCCCGTCCTTCATCATCGTGGCCATTGACGGCGGCGCCGCCTCCGGCAAGTCGTCTTCGTCCAGGATCCTCGCCGACCGGTTCAACCTGCTGCACGTGGACACAGGCTCGTTCTACCGGCACATCACCTACGAGCTGCTCCGCCGCGGCGTGCCGCACACGGATTTGCCGGTACTGCAGAAGGCGCTGGCCGATCTGAAGTTCACCACCCGACTCAACGGCCGCTCGGCGCAGATGCTCATCGGCGGCCAGCCGGCTGCCAGCGACATCCGCGGGCAAAACGTCAACGACCACGTGTCGCACTACGCCGCCATCCCCGAGGTGCGGCACACCTTGCTCGGCTACCAGCGTGGGCAGGTGGACGTGGCGAAGCAGCATGGTTTCCGCGGTCTGGTGATGGAGGGCCGCGACATCGGCTCGGTGATTTTTCCACAGGCCGACTTCCGTTTTTTTCTGCACGCCGACCCCGCCGAGCGCGCCAAGCGCCGCGCGAAGGAAGGCCAGCAGGATTCCATCGCCGAGCGCGACCGGCTCGACTCCTCGCGCAAGGCCTCGCCCCTGACCTCGTCAGCCGGCGCCATCGACATCGACTCAACCCATCTCACGCTCGATCAGGTCGTCGAGAAAATGGCGGTCCACATCGCACCCCAGCCCGCCGAATCATGACGAACCGTCCCGATCATCTGACGATGACGCCGTTCTACGGCTTCTTTGATTACCTGGCGGTGAATGTCTTTGGCATGTGGTTTCGCGGTGAGGTCGTGGGCACCGAGAATTTCCCCACCGAGGGCCCGTTTCTCATCGCCTCCAACCATGCCAGCCACTTCGACCCCTTTTTTGTGGGCTGCCAGGTGCCGCGGCAGTTGCGTTTCTTCGCCCGCCGCAGCCTCTGGCTCAACCGCTTCAACGCCTGGTGGCTCAACCAGGTGGAGGTCATCCCGGTCGAGCGCGACAGCGGGGATGTCGGCGCCATCAAGCGCGTGCTGCTGGCCTTGAAGGAAAATCGCGCGGTCATCCTTTTCCCCGAGGGCACGCGCTCGATGGACGGCCACCTGCAGAAACCCAAGGCCGGCGTCGGGCTGATGGCCTGCAAGACCGGCGTGCCGGTGGTGCCGTGCCGGGTCTATGATTCCTTCGCGGCCTTCGGCAAGGGCTCGGCGGTGCCCCGCTTCGGCACGCCCGTGACGATTGTCTTCGGCCGGCCCATCGCCGCCAGCGATTACGACGATCCGTCGGCCGGCAAGGCACGCTATGAAACCGCCGCCCAGCGCATCATGGACCGGATCGCCGCGCTGCCGCGGCCGGTCTACGCGGTGATCTGAAGCGCGCCGCGCGTGATCTCGCGCACATTGGTGCAGCCTGCCAGCCCGAGCGTCAGATCAAACTCGGCGAGCACATTGCCGATGACTTCCTCGACTCCCTGCTGGCCCGCGAGGGCCAGTCCGTAGACGTAAGGCCGGCCGAGACACACCGCCGTCGCGCCGAGTGCGAGCGCCTTGAACACGTCCGCCCCGCCGCGCACACCGCTGTCAAAGAGCACCGGGATCCTGCCCTTCACGGCGTCAATCACGCCGGGCAGCGTGTCGAGCGAACCGATCTCGCCGTCGATCTGCCGGCCGCCGTGATTCGATACGACCAGGCCGTCGATTCCCAACTCCACCGCTTTCTTCGCATCGTCCGGATGCAGCACGCCCTTGAGCAGCACGGGCAGCTTTGTGTGCTGACGAAGGAATTTAAGATCGTCCCACTGCAATGACGGACGCGAGTAGGTCGCGGCGAATCGCTGCACCGCGGCGCGCGGTTCACCCGAGGTGAGATTCTTCAGCAAACCGCCGGGAAAATTGACCTTCTGCGCCAGCGCCGTGGCGATGGTTTCCAAATTGAGCGGCGGCGTGGACGCGGCGCCCGCGTCGAGCGGTTGCGCCAGTTGCGCACGAAAGGCCGGATCGCTGGTGTATTGGGCGATGCCCTGTCCCTGCATGAACGGCAGCGAACCGAGATCGAGATCGCGCGGCCGCCAGCCGAGCATCGTTGTGTCGAGCGTCAGCACAATGGCCGAGCAGCCGCACGCCCCGGCCCGGCGGACGAAACTGGCGACCAGTTCGTTGGACTTGCTCCAGTAGAGCTGGAACCAGTGAGGAGCATCGCCCATCGCGGCCGCGCAGGTTTCCATCGGCACCGACGCCTGGTTGGAAAAAATATACGGCACGTGCATCGCCGCCGCAGCCCGGGCGACTGCGAGGTCCGCTTCCGTATGCACCATTTCCAGCACGCCGACCGGGCAGAGCAGCAGCGGCGACGGCAGTTTCCGGCCGAACAATTCAATCGACAGGTCGCGCTTCTCGACGTCGCGCAGCACACGCGGGACGATGGACCAGCGATCGAGCGCGATACGGTTGGCGCTCATCGTGGATTCGCGCCCGGCGCCGCCCGCGACATAGGCCCAGGTCTCGGGTGACATGGCCGCCTGCGCGGCCTTTTCCAATTCAGCTTGCGCCACCGGCACCGTTGGCCGGTGGCCCGCCACGCCGGCGACATAGATGGCGCGCTGGCGTTTCCGGCCGATGTCGGTGTGGTCGCTCACGGGGGAGAATCGCGATGACTACCGCAATCCACAGGCCTTCCGGGCCCGGTCCATCGTTTTGTCCGCCACGGCGCGGGCGCGGGCGGCGCCGTCACGCAGCACCTGCTCGACATAATCGGGCCTGGCGGCGAGCTCGGCGCGACGGACGCGGTAGGGCGCGAAAAAATTCCAATAGTGCTCGAACAGCGCCTGCTTCAGGTCGCCGTAGCCGAGTCCGCCGGCGCGCAGGCGGCTTTCGAAGTCCGCCGCCACGTCCTTCGGCGCCACGAGCCGGAGCAGCTGGATGGCGAGGTTCTTTTCGGCGTCGGGCTTGGGCTCGGCGGGCGTGCGCGAGTCCATGACGAGGCTCATGATTTTTTTGCGGGTGGCCTTTTCGTCGCCGAAGATGTCGATGGTGTTGCCATAGCTCTTGCTCATCTTCTGGCCGTCGAGGCCGGGCACGACCGCGGTGGCCTCGCCGATCTTCGGCTCGGGCACGATGAGCGTCTCGCCGTAGGTGAGGTTGAACTTGATGGCGATGTCGCGCGTCATCTCGACGTGCTGCTTCTGGTCCCGGCCCACGGGCACGACGTTGGTGTCGTAGAGCAGGATGTCGGCGGCCATGAGCACGGGATAGGCGAAGAGGCCGAAGTTGGGCGCGAGACCCTTGGCGGTCTTGTCCTTGTAGCTGTGTGCGCGCTCGAGCAGACCCATCGGGGTGAGCGTGCCGAGCAGCCAGGTGAGCTCGCAGACCTCGGGCACGTCGCTCTGGCGCCAGAAGACGGCCTTGGCCGGGTCCAGCCCGCAGGCGAGCCAGTCGAGGGCGATGTCGCGCGTGTAGGCGCGGCGCCCGGCGGCGTCGGTCAGCGACGTCATCGAGTGGTAGTCAGCGATGAAATAATAGGCGTCGCCCCCGGCCTGCAGCTCGATGGCCGGGCGCATCGCGCCGAAATAATTGCCGATGTGAAGGGTGCCGGAGGGCGTGATGCCGGTGAGGACTCTCATGTCGGGTTCATGCTCGTTCTCTTAATCTTTCTCATACTCTCGGTTTGATAGAAAGCAGAGAACGAGAAGGAGAACGATTACGAGAACGATTTTCAATCCCGGCGCGGGAGGGTCGTGATCGCCTGCCGCGTGCGCGCGATGGTGTCGGCGGGCAGGTAGCCGCTGAAGGCCGTGCAGGGCATGACCAGGGCGCGCGGGCCGAGCAGCGTGCCGGGGTTTAGCACGGCGTTGCAACCGACCTCGGCCCGGTCGCCGAGCACCGCGCCGAATTTCTTCAGGCCGGTCTTCACTGTGCGCGCCGCCAGCCGCACCGTCACCTCGCCCTGGTCGAGCCGGAGATTGGAGCAGATGACGCCCGCGCCGAGATGCGCGCCGTTGCCGAGGACGGAGTCGCCCACGTAGTTGAAATGCGGGGCCAGCACGCCGTCGAGCAGCAGGCAGTTCTTGAACTCGCTCGCGTTACCCAGCACGCAGCCCTCGCCCGTGATCACGTTGGGGCGGATGAAAGCGCCCGGGCGGACCTCAGTTTTCGCCCCGAGGTAAACCGGCCCGATAATCGTGGCGTAAGCCGGCAGCTTGACCGAGGGGTGCAGCCAGACCTTCCCCTCCAGGTGCACCCCGGGCGGAATCTTCCGGCCGGGGGCGCCGGTCTCGACCGTCTCGAGCGCGGCGCCGATTTTCTTCAGCCAATCCCACGGGGTGGCCGAGGCCGGGAAAAACCTGGCGAAACGGGCCAGCGAGGCGGGCAGGGCGAAGAATTCGGAGGCTTTCACGTCGTCTTGGATAACAAAAAACCCGCTGGAAACCAGCGGTTTTCGGAAAATCGCGCGGCCGCCGTCCCGCCGGTGAATCGCGGGTGATTTGACTAGAGTTGGCCCGCCAATGGGCCCAGGCTGGCCCAAAGGAAGCCAAACCATGACTTGTCGCCCCCACCGCATTTTCAGCGCCTTCGTGCTCAGCCTGGTTTTGGGGGCACCCGTGATCTTGGCCCAGAGCTCGGTCCGCAGCAGCTACAATGATGCCGCCTGGAAGGCGCGGCAGGAGGCAAAGCTGGACGAGGCGGAGCGGCTCTACCGGGCTTCGATCCGTGAGGCCGATCAGGCCGGCACGCATGATTCGATCTACGCGCAAAGCCTGCATGGCCTAGCCACCGTTCTCCAAACGCAGGCCAAATACAGCGAGGCCGAGCCGCTCTTCCAGCAAGCGCTGGTTTTCTATGAAAAAGACGAGGGACCGGACTCGCTGAACGTGGCGATCGTCACCTCGAGCCTGGCCAATGTCTGTCTCGGCCAGGCCCGGTATGCCGAGGCGCTGCCGCTTTATCTGCGCGCCCAGAAAATCTATGAAACCAATCCCAAGGCCAAGCCCGGCGACCTGGCTTATGTGCTGGACGGGGTGGCGAGGATTTACATCGCCCAAGCCAAGTATGCCGAGGCTGAGCCGCTTTTTCAACGGTCGCTGGAACTGTATCAAAAGGACAGCGAAACCAGCAACACCACCCTCGCGTTCAGCCTGAGCGGGCTCGCCTCGGTCTACCAGCGGCTCGGCCGCTATAATGATGCGGAGCCGCTCGCCCGGCGCGCCTTGGTGCTCCGCGAGGGCGCGCTGGCCAGGGATCATCCCGACATCGCGTCCAGCCTGATCCAGCTGGCCGTGCTGGCCTCGGCCCGGGGCAAGAATGTCGAGGCGCAGGCGCTTTATGAGCGCGCCCTGCCGCTCATGGAGAAGGCCTATGGCGCGGATCATCCCAGCGTCGCCACCGTGCTGAACAACCTGGGGAACCGGCAGAGGGACAACGCCCATTATGCCGAGGCCGAGGCGCTGCACAAACGGGCCCTGGCCATCCGGGAAAAAGTCTACGGCCCGGACAACCCGAACATCACCTCGTCGCTCAACAACCTCGGCATCGTCTGCTCGAACCAGGAAAAATACGCCGAAGCGGCGGCTTATTTCCAGCGGGCGCTCGCGATCCGGGAAAAAAGCCTGGGCCCGGAACACGCCACCGTCGCGAGCAGCCTCGGCGACCTGGCCTGGCTGGAGATTGAACAGGGAAACTTCTCCGCCGCCGGGCCCCTGTGCCGGCGGGCGATCGCCATCAATGAGAAAACCTACGGAGCCGGGCACCGCTTCGTGGCTGCCGGCCTGCGGAACCTCGCGCTCATTTGTTTTGCCCAGGACCGCATGGCCGAATGCGATGAACTGCTTGAGCGGGCCCACGCCATTTACCGCAGCGAGAAGCCGCAGGGTGACGCGGGCGATGCGAACCGCATCGTCGCCCTGGCGGGCGAGGCCTACGCGGCCGGCAACTACCCCGCGGCGAAAGCCCTGTATTTCACGGTCACCGAGATATACGAGGAGGCCTTGGGCCCGGACGGCGCGGAAATCAGCCGGTGCCTGGCCCGGATCGCGGATATTTACCGGCACGAGGGCAAGGAGTCGCTCGCGAACTTCCATGCCAAGCGCGCGGCACTGGCGGAACTGAAGAAGTAAGCCCCGGCCTCCGGCGGGGTATCGCGATGGTGCTCGCACAAATGGTGCAACCCGCCTACAGGTCGGGGCGTCTCTCCCCCCATCATGAATCGCCTTCTCCTGGTCATCCTGGTTGTCCTGATCGTGGGTTCGGCGGGTTTCGGGGTCGCCCAGTTGTCCGAGATCAGGAAATTACAGCAAGATCTGGCCGCCCTCGGCCAGGAGCGCACCGCGCTGCAAAAGAGCCTCTGGGACCTGAAGAAACGAAACGGTGAGCTGGAAAGCCGCCGCAACCGGGGCAACAACCCGGCCGCCGTGACCGACGGCGAGCGCACCGGTGATCCCGCGGCGGGCAGCGACGGTCCTCCCGGCGGCCCCCGCGGCCAGAACCGCCCTGATGGGGCCAATCGCATGGCCAATATCCTGGGCAGCCCCGAGGTTCAGCAACTCATGGCCGTTCAGCAAAAGGCTGCCCTCGACGGCCGTTACGCCTCGCTCTTCAAGAAGCTGAATTTGAGCCCGGCTGATTTGGAAAAATTCAAGAGCCTCCTCGTCGAGAAACAATCCGCCGTCATGGATGTGATGGCCGCCGCCCGGGCCGAGGGCCTCAACGGGCGGGAAAACCGGGACCAGATCCGCCAGCTGGTCCAGGACGCGCAGACGGAAGTGGACAACACCATCCGCTCGACCCTGGGTGAGGCCGGTTTCACTCAATACCAGAATTACGAATCCACCCTGCCGCAGCGCAACGTGGTCGGCCAGCTGGAGCAACGGCTCAGCTACTCCTCCACCCCGCTCACGGACATGCAGTCCGAGCAGCTCGTGCAAATTCTCGCCCAGACTGCGCCGCAGGGGAACAATGCCGACAATGCCGGCCGCAACACCGGCGGCGGCGCCGCGGGTTTTGTCCAGGCCTTTGCCGGCCGCGGTGGAGCCCTCGCCACCCTGACCGGCGCCAACATTCCCATCACCAACGAGGCCATCACCCAGGCGCAAACTGTGTTGTCCACCCAGCAGGTTTCCGCCCTGCAGAGCTTGCAACAGGAGCAGCAGGCCAGCCTCCAGCTGATGCAGCAGATGCGGACCAATTTCGGGGAACGGAACCGGAGCGCTACCCCACCTGCGAAAACCACCACCACTCCAGCCCGGCCGCCCGGCCCGGGCGGGGGCTGAAGCTTGCGGCCCGGCAGGTTGGTTGGATTTTCAACCGGCGAAACTGGAGTCCGGGCATCGTGCGGCTTGCCAACCGCCGCCAAGCCCGTTTCCTAGGAAACGCACGGCCCGCGCCGGCGTCTTCTCAGCACCAACCCCGGGATTATGAATTTACGCTCCAAGCAAATCAGGCAGTCATTTCTTCTGGCGGCGGCCCTGGCGGTGATGACGGCTCCGCTTGGCGCTCAACCGGCCCCGGCCACCCCCCGGCCAGCGGGCGCCGAGGCGACCATCGAGCCGATCAAGCTCAACATGCCGGGTTCCAACCTCGACGAAGTCCTGGCCCTGCTCGAACGCTGGACGGGCAAGACGTTGCTGAAGCCCCAAAGCCTGCCGGCCGCATCTCTCACCTTGGTCATCAAGGACCCGGGGGTTACCAAGGTGGAGGCCATCCAGGCGGTTGAGACGCTCCTCAACCTCAACGGCATCGCGATCACTCCGCTCGGCGACCGTT
Source organism: Lacunisphaera sp. (assembly GCA_043738215.1). GTDB lineage: Bacteria > Verrucomicrobiota > Verrucomicrobiia > Opitutales > Opitutaceae > Lacunisphaera. The sequence continues at coordinate 5,676 of JAYUGX010000105.1, read as the reverse complement.
TCCTCAAGGTCACGCCGCTCAACACCGCCAAGTCCGAGGCACCCGAGTTCATCGAAGGATCCACGCTCGAGCTCCCGCCGAGCGGCCGCACTGTCAGCAAGCTTTTCGTCCTGCAGTTTCTCCGCGTCGCGGAATTCATGCCGCAGATTGCGGGCCTGCTCAATCCTGCAGCGGGCAGCCCGCCCGTCATCTTCGACAAGGCCAACGCGGCCCTCATCACCGACTCCATCAGCAACCTGCAGCGCATCGAGACCCTGGTCGCCCGCCTTGACCAGCCCGCGCTCGCCGGCCTGACGCCCAAGTTCTACACGCTGCAAAACGCCCGGGCCAGCGATGTCGTCAACAAGCTCCGCACCATCCTCTCCGGCGCACTCCAAAACCAGCTCGGCTCGCTCACCAGTTACAACGCCGACGACCGCACCAACCAGATCACGCTCGTCGCCGATTCGCGCCAGTATCCCTTCTTCGATGAACTCATCGCGAAGCTCGACCTCAAATCGGCTCCCAACACGCGCAATGAGGTCATCAAGCTCAAGCACGCGACCGCCAAGGATGTCGCCACCATCCTCAGCCAGCTGGTTTCCGGCCAGAACAACGCCGCCAAGACCACGCAGACCGAGCAGCCCAACCTCCGCCGCAACCAGGGGGGCGCAGTGCCGGGCACCAGTCCCGCCGCGGCCCCGGCTGCGGCGCCGGTCGCCCCCACCCCGGTGGTGATCAACTCGGCCAGCCTCAGCCTCGCCGCCGATAACTCCAACCAGTTCAGCGCCCTGCTCACGATTCTGCCCGATGATCGCAGCAATGCCCTAGTGGTCTCCGGCACGGTCGACGACATCCGGCTCATCAACGACCTCGTCGCGAAGATCGACACCCTGCTCGCCCAGGTGCGCATCGAGGTGGTGATCGCGGAGGTCACGCTCAGCAACACGGACAGCAGCGGCATCAACGCCCTCAATCTCACCGTGGCCACTGATCCGACCAGCGGCCGGACCGCCATCACCAAATTCGACACCGGCACCAATCCCAACGGCATCGCCGGCTGGAACATCACCGGGGGCGTGGTCAATCCCCTCGCCTTCAATGCCGCCATGGGCAACACCGGCGCCAAGCACAACGTGAGGATTCTCTCCGCGCCGACCATTGTCACCACCCACAACAAGGAGGCCAAGTTCGCCGTCACCCAGCAGCAGCCCATCATCACCGGCAGCCAGGCGGTCGCCTCCAATTCCACCTCCGGATTCACCACCAGCTCGCAGGTCACCTACAAGGACATCGGCATCACGCTGACCGTCACGCCGCTGATCGGCGACGACGGCAGCATCCAGCTCACGATCGACCAGATCGTGGATGACGTCATCAGCAACGTCACGGTCGACAACAACCAGCAGCCCGTCATCGGCCATCGCGAGGCCAACTCCTTCGTCAACGTCCAGGACGGCCAGATGATCGTGCTCGGCGGCCTGCAGCGCAACTCCCACACGCGGGACCGCACCAAGCTCGGCTTCCTCTGGGAGATTCCCATTCTCAGCCACTTGCTGGGGGGCCGGGGCAGCGACATTGAGCGCACCGAACTGCTGCTCTTCATCCGGCCGCACGTGATGCCGCCGGGCGAAAGCTCCGCCGACACCGCCCGGAAAATCAACGAGCTCTCGAACAAGGACCAGATCAATCAATTCCTGGCCGACCCGACCAAGCAGCCCAAGGACAGCGTGCTGGAGAAGATCAAATAAGCCGCGTCGCGCCGCCATGCCTGCGCCCGACTCCAACCTTCTGCCCGCGGCCCTGGCGGCGCGCCTCAGCGAAGAACAGCTTCGCGCGCTCGCCGAGGCGCCGCGCGCCCGCCGTCCCGCCTTGCTCGCCGAGGCCCTGCGCCTGGGCGAACCCGAGGCCCGCGTGGAACTCTCCCGCGCCTCCGGCCTGCCCGTCGCGACCGATCTCCGCATCGAGCCCGCCGCGATTCCCCTGCTGCCCGCGCGCCTCATCCGCGACTTTCACCTCGCACCGCTCGCCGTCGCCGGGACCGACGAGCATCAGCTCAACCTGGCCACGCCGTGGCTGCCCGACGAGGTGATGACGGACTGGATCGCCACGTTCACGCCGCGGAAGCTGCACTGGCACCTCGCCCCGGCCGAGCGCATCGGCCAGCTCATTCTCGACCACTACGGCGTCGGCGCCGGCAGTCTCGACGGGGAGGATGAACCCGATCCCGCCACGGCCGTCACTGCCGGCGGCGACATCGAGGCCGACGAGGACGCCGCCGTGGTCCGCTTCGTCAGCGATGTCATCACGCAGGCCATCGAGGACGGCGCAACCGACATCCACTTCGAGCCGCAGGAGGGCCAGCTCGGAATCCGCTACCGGGTGGACGGCCTGCTCATTCCGGTGCCCGTGCCGGAGAATCTCCTCCGCTACCAGGATGCCATCATCTCGCGCCTCAAGATCATGGCGCACCTCAACATCTCCGAAAAACGCCTCCCGCAGGACGGCCGCATCAACTTCAAGGTCGGCGGCAGTTCCCTCGACATCCGCGTCTCCACCATTCCCACCATCTACGCCGAGAGCGTCAGCCTCCGCCTGCTCAACCAGAAGCGCGAGGCCTACACCATGGAAGGCCTCGGGCTCAGCGAGACCGATCAGCAGCAGATCAAGCGCGTGCTGGCCTATCCCCACGGCATCATCCTCGTCACCGGGCCCACCGGCTCGGGCAAATCCACCTCCCTCAACGCTTTTCTCCGCCAGATCAATTCCACCGACCTCCGCATCGTCACCGTCGAGGATCCCATCGAATACGAGGTGCCCGGCGCCAACCAGCTCCAGGTCCGCCCCGAGATCGGCCTCACCTTTGCCAGCGCGCTCCGCCACATCCTCCGGCAGGATCCCGATGTCATCATGGTCGGCGAAATCCGCGATCGCGAGACGGCCGACATTGCCATCCGCGCTTCGCTCACGGGCCACCTGGTCTTCTCCACGCTCCACACCAACGACGCGCCCGGCGCCATCACGCGCCTGGTCGACATGGGCATCGAGCCCTTTCTGACCGCCTCCGCCCTCGAGCTGGTCATCGCCCAGCGCCTGGTCCGCCGCCTCTGCCCGCACTGCTCCAAGCCCGAGCCGGTCAACCGCGCGCGATTCAACGACGCCATTGCCATCCTCGGCCTCGATCCCGCGGAGGTGGCCAGCGTCACTACGCTGATGACCGCCGTCGGCTGCGACCGCTGCCGCCACACCGGTTTCCGCGGCCGCGTCGGTCTCTTCGAAATCCTCCGCCCCACCGACAAGCTGCGCGACCTCATCGTGAAACGCGAGCCGACGCGCTCGCTCGTCACTTGCGCCCGCGCCCAGGGCATGCGGACGCTGGCGCAATCCGGCTGGATCCAGGTTCGCGCCGGACTCACCACGCTCGACGAGGTGCTCCAGGTCATCAACGTCACCGACCGCTGACGCATCCCCATGGAGGGCCCGCGTCCCTGCGGGCCGAATCCGAAGCGACCCACCAATATCTGCCTCTGTCCTCTGATTTCTGACCTCTGTCCTCTGATCCCGATGCCCCGTTTCGCCTACAGCGCCCGTGACTCCGCCGGTCGCACCGCCGCCGCCGAGGTCACCGCCCCGTCGCGGAAGGACGCGCTCCGTTTGCTCGCCGCCCGCGGCCTGCAATTGCTGCAGCTGGACGAACTTGGCGCCAACGGCCGCCCGGCCGCGCCGGCCGCGGACAGGGAATCCAGCCCGTTCGCGCTCGCCGTCGGTCCCGGCACGGAATTTTCCCGGCAGGACTTCCTGCCTTTCCTCCAGGCGCTCGCCGAGCTCACCACCAGCGGTCTCTCCGCCGGCGAGGCCGTGCGCCTGCTCGCGTTGCGGCTCAAGGACCGCAAGCTGAAAGGCCTGAGCGCGGCGGTGTGGGAAAGCCTCAGCGAGGGCCGTCCGCTCTCGCAGGCCATGGAGCAGCTGCCGCGGGTCTTCGACCGGCAGACCATCAGCCTCATCCGCGCCGCCGAGGCCACCGGCAGCCTCAACGAGGTGCTGCACCGGCTCATCACCCATCACACGGAACAGCGCGAGCTGCAGCGGAAACTCGTCACGGCGCTCATTTACCCGGCGATCGTCATTCTGGGGGCCTTCAGTGTCATTCTGTTTTTCGTCCTGTATCTCATCCCCAAATTGCAGGGGTTGCTCACTTCACTGGGCAACAAGCTGCCCTTTGCCACCCAGTTGCTCGTCAGTTCCTCCCAACTGCTCCTGCGCTACGGCATCGTGATCCTGCCGCTGGCGGTGATCACGGCGCTGCTGTTCTGGCGCTGGCGGAACACCGAGGGCGGCAAGGCCACGACCGATGCCTGGCTGGTGCAGCTGCCGGGCGTGCGCCGCCTCGCAATCGACGCGGCGCTGCTCAACTTCGCCCAGACCCTCGCCGTGCTGCTCGAGAACGGCATCAACCCCGCCGAGGCGCTCCGCCTCACCGTGCGCACCGTGGGCAATCGCAGCGTGCAGGCCGCCTTGCACGCCGCCACCGATCGCGTGCTGGAGGGCGAGAGCCTTTCCACCGCCCTCGCGCGCACCGGTTACGTGCCCGACCTGATGATCGACCGTCTCGCCGTCGGGGAAAGCACCGGCAAGCTCGCCCCCTGTCTCAACGACATCGCCCGGAATTACACCTCGATCCAGTCGCGCCGGCTGGAAGCGATGACCACCCTCATCATCAATGGCGTGATGATCTTCGCCTTTCTCTTCGTCGGCTTCATCGCCTACGCCATCGTCTCCGCCGTGCTGCAGGTCAGCGCGAGCTTCAAGTTCTAGGGCGGTCCAGCCACGCCAGCGGTCAACCGCAATGTATTAGACCTGACTCCCTTTTACCTGCGTCAGCGTCCGTGCGAAAAGATTCTTTGTCACCCGATCCGCCTTTTCGCGCCCTTATGCGGTGTATGAAAGCCTTCTCCTTTTCTCCAATCGCCGTGACAAATGGGGCGGAAAATCCCATGCTCCCGGCCCGCATGCAGGCCCCCGCCTCGCTCGACGACGCCGCGCTGGTGAACGCCACCCTCGCGGGCGATCGCAATGCGTTCGGCCACATCGTCACGCGCTACCAGGGGCTCATCTGCTCGCTCGCTTACAATGCCACCGGCAGCGTCGGCCAGAGCGAGGACCTTGCGCAGGATACGTTTGTCGCCGCCTGGCGCGACCTCGGGCAGTTGCGCGAAGCGGCGAAGTTGCGCGGCTGGCTGTGCAGCATCGTCCGGCACCAGATCAGCCGCGCGTTCAACCGCTCGGTGCGCGAACCCGCCCATGCGGCCGAGCCGCTCGACGCGGCGCACGAGCTGGCCGCGCCGGAGCCGCTGCCGTCCGAGCAGGCCATTAGCCGCGAAGAGCAGGCGATCCTGTGGCGTTCGCTGGAGCAGATTCCCGAAGTCTACCGCGAGCCGCTGATCCTGTTCTACCGGGAAAACCAGTCGGTCGAACGAGTGGCCGACGCGCTCGAGCTCTCCGAGGACGCCGTGAAGCAGCGCCTCGCGCGCGGCCGCAAGCTGCTCCAGGATCAGGTGGCCGTGTTCGTCGAAGGCGCGCTGCAACGGACCGCCCCCGGCGCGGCGTTCACGACGAGCGTGCTGGGCGCGCTGCCTGCGCTCACCGCACCCGCCGCGGCCGCGGCCTTCGCGAAAGGCGGCGCGGCGGTCAAGGCCA
>JAYUGX010000104.1:0-3594 GCA_043738215.1 Lacunisphaera sp. | reverse complement strand
TTCCCGGCAAGGGGCTGAGTTATCTGATCGCTTTCGGCGCCAACCAGGAGAGCGCGCGACTGAGCAAAGTGCGCAAGCTCGACTACTTTGTCGCCCGGGGGTCGGACGGCTATGACGCGCAGTATTACGTGCAGGTGGCGATGGACCCGTCGTTGCAAAACCGCGAGTTGCGCCACGCCGTCGACAGCCTGCCCTACCGGGCCCGCCGCATCCTGTTTTCCGCCACCGCGTATGTGCTGGGTCTCGGCCGGCCGGAGTGGATCCTGCAGGCCTTTGCGCTGCAAAATGCCCTGGGTTGGTTCCTGCTGGCCGGATTGCTGCTCCACTGGTTCCCGCCGCGGAGCTGGGACAATTTTGCCCGCTGGGCGGGCATCATGTTTTCCTTCGGCGTCTGCGTGAGTTTTCGCAATGCGCTCTTCGACGGTCCGAGTCTGCTCCTGGTTGCCTTCGGGATCTACCTGCTGGAAAAAGGCCGGCCTTGGGGCGCAACGGCCGTGCTGGCGCTGAGCGGGCTGGGCAAGGAGACCAATCTCCTCGGCTCGGCGGCACTGCTGCCCAAAACCTCGGATGACGGCCGGGCCTGGGGCCTCGCAATCGTGCGCGGTTTGCTGACCGCGCTTCCGCTGGCGCTGTGGATGCTCTACATCGCACTCGCGGTGGGCGGCAAGGCGGGTGACCTCGGGGCCCGCAACTTCGACCTGCCCTTCGCCGCTTATGTGCGCAAGTGGCACGAGATCGGCGACGGCTGGGCGGACATGTCCGTGGTCAACGCCGGCCCGCTCTGGAGCCTGCTCATGCTGGTCGCGCTCACGGTGCAGTTTCTCTTTCTCCTGCTGCGCCCGCAATGGGACAAGGCCTGGTGGCGCATCGGCCTCAGCTTTGCCCTGCTCATGATTTTTCTCGGTGATGCCGTCTGGGAGGGTTATCCCGGCGCCGCCTCGCGCGTCCTGCTGCCCATGCAACTGGCCTTCAACATCCTGGTGCCCGCCGGCCGCGCGTGGTGGCTGGTGCTGGTGCTGGGCAACCTCACCCTGCTGGCAGCACCGGCCGCCCTGGAGTCCCCGACGGGCGAGGGCTATGTGATCAAGGGCCGCGACGAACTGGTTTACGGCCGGGCCGGGCAACAGGTCACCATCGATTTCTCCGATACCTGGTATCCGGTGGAGCGGCATAACAACGATTACTGGTGCTGGTCCGCGGGCGATGCGGTGCTCACCCTGCACAACCCGCACCCGGCGCCACTCCGGGCCCGGTTGCGATTCTCGCTCAATGTGAACGAGCGGCGCAGCGTGCGGTTGAGCATCAATGGCGCCGACGTGTGGGCCACGGAGCTGGGCAGCAGCGGCGCGATCAATGTGGTGCTGGGCGAGTTGGTGCTGCAACCGGGCGACAACGTGATGGAATTTTCCACGGACACCCCGCCCAGCCGCATCGGCAATGATCCCCGGCCGCTCTCATTCCGGGTGCAGAACCTGCGCCTCGACTTGCAACTGCTGCTGCCGGTGACGCCGGTCAAATAGGCGCTACCAGCCGGCGATGGCCTCGAGGCGGCGCCGGTAGCGGGCGCCGATGACCGCGGGGGAAAATTTTTCCTCGAGGTGGGCCCGGGCGGCGGCGCCGAGCTTCCGGCCCAGCGCGCGGTCCGACGCCAGTTGCTGCATCCACCACGCTGCGTGGTCGATGTCGGGCGCGGCCCACGTCTGGCCTTTGGCATAGGGGCCGTGGTTGCGCTCGAGCGTGACCAGGGTGCATCGCACGGGGCAGCCGTTGCCCGCGTGGACATACTCGGCCGTGCCCGACCAGTCGGTGGAGATGACCGGCTTGCCGAGATACATGCTCTCCGCCACGGCGAGACCGAAGCCTTCCGAGCGGTGCAGGGAGACAAAGCAATCGCAGGCCGACTCCAGTTCGTAGATTTCCACCCGGGTCAGCGTCTGGGTGATGAGTGTCGTGCCCGGCAGATCCGCGGCGGCGGCGCGCAGCCGCTCGAAGTCGGCCGGGTTGCTGGTGACATTGTGCACCTTGATGACCAGCGCCGCGCCGGAGCCGGCCAGGCCGGAGCGACGGAAGGCCTCCAGCACGGCCCCGGGATTTTTGCGTTCCGAGTAGGAGTTGAGGTCGTAGAGAAAGAGAAAAAGAAACTTGTCCGCGGGCAGGCCGAATTTCCGGCGGAAGTCACCCGCAGGCCGGGCAAAGGAAATCGCGTGGGGCATGACCAGGACGGGCACCGGAACTTTTTCCGCGATGGCCTCGGCCGCGAACCGCGAGGGGGCCCAGACTTCATCACAATAATCGGCAAAATGGATCCACGCGTCGGGCCAGTCTGGCAGCTCCCACGCCCAGTAGCCGATGTTGTGTTTGCCCCGGCGGAAGCCTGCGCCGTGATGGTGGTTGATGTCCCGCATGCCGGGCGGATCGACGTGAAACACATTCACCGGATGCGGGTTGCCGGTTTGCAGTTGGGCCGTGAAGGTATCGTCGCTCAGCGGGTTTTTGCACGGCAGCTTCAGGTCGATGAGGGCGGGGTGCAGCCCGGCGGCTTCGGCGGCGCGAGCCATGCAGCGCACGGATTCGCCGATGCCGAGGTCGGCGCGGAAATAGCCCACGACGTTGAGGCCCAGCTTGAGGAACCGACGGGCGAAGGCGGCGTTCCAAGGCGAGGCGCGGTTGGAGAAATCGAAGAGCACCTCGCCGTCAGCCTCGACCCGCGCAATTCTCAGCCGGCGGTTGCGCGACTGCCCGCGCCAGGGCTGCAATGCTCCCGCGCCGGTGAGGCGTCCCAGCCACGCGAGCAGATTGCTCCAGCCCACGCCGGTGATTTGGAGCGTGAGCATGTGCCCACTGGTGGTGTCGCTGGCCGGCAGGGCGAGATCGAAACGGAACGGACCTGGGGCCAAAGTTGCGCGCGCGGCGACCTCGCGGCCATCGAGGGCCAGGCGCAGGCCGAGTTCGCCAGGGGAGGTGGGGTCGGCGGGCGAAGGGGGCAGCAATTCGCCCACGACCGAAAGCTGCTTGATCCCACCGAGGGACGGCAGGGCCAGCACGCCCTCCTCTCGCATCCAGTAGGAATCGGTCACGACATCATCGTGAAAAAGCCCGGTAAACTTGGGACGGCGGCGGGGTGACATGCGGCAGGAGTGTGGGCGCGGTTTATCGCCGAGGCTGGCGGTGTTGTAAATCTGGAACTGGTCCGCCGCCTTTTCGCTTCCCAAGCCGGAGGCGCACCGCGATAGTCGCGCTGCACACTGCCGATGCTGTATTACCTCACCGCCGCCGGGTTGATTGCGCACACGTATTTTTGGGGCCTGGGCCTGGCCGCGTTGGCCTTGCCGGGGGTCTGGCGGCGCTGGTGGTGGGTCTTTGCCCCGGGCTTGGGTCTCGCGCTGCAATCGGCCGTGGTCTGGGCCGGCGCGCACACGGCGGTGGCGGGCACGGACGCTTATGCGCATTGGAGTGAACTGTTGCCGCTGGGGTTGATCATTCTGGCCATCCAACGCCGGACCATACCGCTCCCGCGGGGATGGCTCGGCGTGCTGGCGGTGATGCTGGTCGCCGGCTGGATGCTGGTGTCACCCATGACCAAGCCGGGCCGCG
>JAYUGX010000103.1:0-3596 GCA_043738215.1 Lacunisphaera sp. | reverse complement strand
GACGAGTTCCTTTTGAATGAGCTCCGGCAAACCGCGATCGGCGCGCGCCGGCCCGGTGGCCTTGGCGAAACCGAGCGCGGCGTTCAGCTCGTCGAGCGCACCCACCGCCTCGACCTGCGGATGATGCTTGGGCACCCGCTGGCCGTAGAGCAGGCCGGTGGTGCCGTCGTCACCCGTGCGGGTGGCGATGGAGCGGGGCGGGCGAGGGCGGGGCTTGGCCCTGATCAGGATTTTTTGGCGAGTTCGCGGGTGCGTTTTTTCAGCGCCTTCAAGGCCGGGTCCAGCTCCGCCAGGGCCGCCGTGTCCATGTGGTCGATGAAGAGCACGCCGTTGAGGTGATCGACCTCGTGCTGCACGCAGCGCGCGAGCAGGCCGTTGCACTCCAGGGTGTGCGCGTGGCCGGTGATATCCTTGAACTTGACGGTGATGAGGTCCGGCCGCGTTACATCGCCGCGAATCAGCGGAAACGACAGGCAGCCCTCCTCCAGCACGGTTTCGGGCCGGGGGACCGCGGTAACCTCCGGATTGACGAGCACCAGCGGCATGAACAGCTCCAAGGGCGGGTGGGTGCCGTCGTAGATCCAGTCAAACCGGCTCTCGCTCGGCCGCAGGTCAATGACGCAGACTTGGACCGCCTGGCCGACCTGCTGGGCGGCGAGCCCGATGCCCTCCGCCGCGTGCATGGTTTGCACCATCGCGTCTGCGAGCTCCCGCAGCGCCGCGTTGAACGCGGTGACTTTCGCGCCTTTTTTGCGCAGAATCGGATGGTTGAAGTGAACAATGGGCAGGGCCATGGGTCTGGGTAACCTGCGCAGGGTATTTGTCCACACAAGGGTGCGGCAAATAAATTTGTTTCCGCCCGCCAAACTGTTATGACCCAACGCATGTCTCCGTCCGCCCCCGGCGCTCCCGGTGCCCGCTCCTCCCTCTGGCAGCTCTGGCTGGCCTTGGGCGTGGGCCTGCTTCTGCTGGCCTGGCTGCTGCCGGTGAACGTGAAGTCGCTCAACACGGCGCTGTTGCGCGAGGCCGGGCGCGACACGCCCACCGTCTCGGGTTTTGGCCGCGAACTGCTCGAGCTGGACAAGCCCGGCCCCGCGGCGCTCGTGCTCGAGGCGGCGCGCAAGGTGGGGGATCCCGGCGCCAGCGCGCTCGGCGTCATTTATGATTCCTTTGCCCAGAAACATCGCGATATGATGCCTTGGGGCGGCTGGGATGTCGCGCTTGAGCCTCTGCTGGTCGGGCGCAACGCGGCCTCGTCGGCCGACTCGCAGCCGGTGCTGGTCTTTATGGTGACCCAGCAGGCACGCGACAACCTGCGCCGCTACCTGTCCGTCTCGCGGCTGCCCGGCGTGCAAACGCTGCTCAAGACCACCGAGCTGACCACGACGCAGCGCTTCGTACCGGCCAACCGGCCCGGCGGCCAGCCGCTCGACGCCGTCATCCTGCTCACCGCCTATCTCTGGCAGACGGAGCATCTGTCCGCCTCGCTGCAACGCGAGGTGCGCGCCCTGGCCGAGACCGCCGTGCAGTCCGGGCAGATGGGCGAACTGGAGGATTTTTATCTCGATATCCTGACCCTCGGCAAGCGGCTGAACTGGATCCAGCTGTCGGAATTGCTGCGCACGACAGGCAGCCTGGGCACGGCCGGGCAGTTCGCGCACCTGACGCGCGTGGCGCCCGAGCACCTGCCGGTCATCTACACCGCCGCGCTCATGACCAAGTCCGCGGACACCGTGGCGCACTATCTCATCGCCTTCGGCCAGCCCGGCGCGGAGCACCTGGAACTGGCGCTGTCCTACGGCGAGGGGGCCGTCAAGCAGCTCGTCCTGCGCCAGGCGCCGGTCACGCACGGGGCGGGCCCGGAGTTTGAATTCGGCGCCGGCTTCACCCTGCGGCACCCCGAGCTCGCGCTGCTCGCCAAGTATGCCGCCTTCCTCGGGGGAATTTTCCTGCTGCTGCGCTCGGTGGACACCCGGCTCTTTTTCTCGGTGGAATCGGCGCTCCGCGGCGCGTTTCCCCGCATGGGCAGCGGGATCATCGCCCTCCTGCTCACCTTCATCTTCTTCGTTTTCTCCGAGCCCTTCCTCCTCAACGCCGCCCCGGTTTCTGACTACAAAATCAAACTCACCATCCCGATCATCGGCGCCGTCGCGGCGCCGGCCGCCACCGCTTCAACCACCTCCAACACCATGGACATCTCCACCATCCTCACCATCACCGTCTTTGCCGCCATCCAGCTCGGCGTATATGTCATCTGCCTCCTGAAAATTTCCGAGGTCTCCCGCCAGGGGGTGCCCGCCGCGACCAAGCTCAAGCTCATGGAGAACGAGGAGAACCTCTTCGACGGCGGCCTCTACATCGGCATCGCCGGCACGGCCACCGCGCTGGTGCTGCAGGTGCTGCACCTCATCGACGCCAACCTGCTTGCGGCCTATTCCTCCAATCTCTTCGGCATCGTCTGCGTCGCCCTGGTGAAGATCCGCCATGTCCGCCCCTACAAGCGCCAGCTCATCCTTGAGATCCAGTCGGGCGCGACGGCGTAAGGAGCGCGCACCATGAACAAAACACTGCTCTTGATCATGTGCGACTTCATGTTGCTCAATCTCCTGGCGCTCACCCGCTGGGAGAAGGCCGAGCCGTCGCACACCCAGCTCGAGACCGCCGCGCCGCGGTCCGCGGCCAACGCCCCGGCCATCAACGCCGACATGGTCGAGCTCATGCGCGTGTCCCTGGAGGATGAGAAGGCCACCCGCGCCCAGCTCGCCGCGCAATTGTCCTCCACCGCCGGCACGCTCTCCGAGCGCGAGAAGAACCTCGCCGCGCTCCAGCAGCAGAAGGGCCAGCTGGAAAGCACGCTGACCGCCACGCAGGCCAGCACCCGCGAGCTGGAGCAGCGTTACACCGCTTCCGCCGCGGAGGCCTCGATGTCCAAGGAGCAGCTGGCCAAATTGCAGCGCGAGCTCGAGGAGCGCAAGGCCGAGGCCGAGCGCCAGAAGGCCGAGCTCGCCCGCATGGAGCGGCAGAACGCCGAGGCGCGCCAGCGCATCGAGAACCTGAACGTCGCCGTCCGCGTCGCGGAGCAGGAAAAGACGCTCATCAGCCAGAACCTCACCGAGGCCAAGCAGCAGGTGGAGGTCGAGCGCCTCGAGCGCATCAAGGTGCAGGAGCAGACCACCCAGCTGACCCAGGGCGTCGGCCAGCTCGCGGAAAAATCCGGCGAGCTCAGCCAGGAGATCCGGAGCAACCGCCCGATCAACACCAACCTCATCTTCTCCGAATTCCTGGCCAACCGCGTGTCGACGAAACTGACCGCCCGCCGGCCGGGCATCTTCAGCGAAACGGTGAAGGACAAGGAGGCCCAGACCGTGCTGGTCAGCGACGGCAACCGGGTCTACGCGTTGATGCACTTGAGCGACACGCCGTTCACGCTCACCGAGACTCCCACCGACTACGCCCACGTCACCGGCCAGCTGACGCATGGCATGTTCAACGCGCCGGTGGTCGAGTTGCAATTCCTGCGGCTAGACCCGCGGGTCGTGGTGGTCCCGGTCGACGCGTCCCTCGCCTCGCTGATGGGCGCGAAGATCTACCAGCTG
>JAYUGX010000102.1:0-3640 GCA_043738215.1 Lacunisphaera sp. | reverse complement strand
GCAAGATCCACGAGCGCTACCGCTATATTGTGGATCCACACACGGCCTGCGCCTTCAAGGACCTGAACCCCGCCCGCGTGAGCGTGGTGCTGGCCACCGCGAGCCCGGCGAAGTTTCCCGACGCCATCCGCGCCGCCATCAACGGGGCGCCCACGCATCCGACGCTGGAGGCGCTGAAGTCGCGGGTCATCGTGAAGCACCGGCTGCCCGCCGATGCGGCGGCCATCAAGTCGTTCATCGAGCAGCGGGCGGTGTGAGATTAGCTCAACTTAAATATTTCGCATCACCGCTATAAACCACGCTGCAATGTTGCGCAGAGGCGAGAGGCGGACTGGTGAATCTGCTTGGGTGGCGCATGATGCGGTCATGAGTTTCAAGGATCACTTCTCCACCCAGGCCGCGGTCTATGCGAAGGCGCGGCCGCTATATCCGCCGGCGCTGCTCGCGGAACTTGCCGGGCTGGCGCCGGGCCGGAAGCTGGCGTGGGACTGCGGCGCCGGCAACGGCCAGGCGTCGGTCGGACTGGCGGAGCATTTCGAGCGGGTGGTCGCGACCGAGCCCAGCGCGGCCCAACTGGCCGAAGCAACAACGAATCCGCGCGTGAGTTACCACCAGTCGGCGGAGACGGCGCCGATGCTGGCCGATAGCTCGGCGGACCTCGTGACGGCGGCACAGGCGGCGCACTGGTTTGACCTGAATATTTTCTACCCCGAAGTGCGGCGGGTGCTGCGGCCGGGTGGGTTACTGGCCATCTGGAATTACGGATTGTGCACCATAGATTCACAAGTGGACGCCGTGGTGGGGCATTTCTATACCGTGACCGTCGGGCCCTATTGGCCGCCGGAGCGCCGGCACGCGGAGACCGCCTATCGCCTGCTGGAATTTCCGTTTCCGGAGATCCCCTTTCCGAAACTAAACATCGAGGTGGAGTGGAAGGCCGCGGAATTTGCGACCTATCTGCGCACGTGGTCGGCGGTCACCCACTACGCCAAGGCCCATGGCGACGATCCGGTCACGGCGGTGATGCCCGAGCTGGCCCGGGCTTGGGGGCCGGGCCGGCGGCGGATTGTCTGGCCGCTCGGCGGCCGGCTCGGGCGGGTGGGCTAGAGCATCGGCGCGAGCAGCCGGGCGATTTCCTCGCCGATTCTTGGGAAAACCCCGCGTTCCTTGCGGGGCTCGGGCATCGGCTTTGACGAGGCGAAGACTTCCTTCATCCAGCGCGACATCGCCGCGGCCTCGGTGGGGGAGTAGGTGACTGCACCGACCTCGAAGTTGGTGAACAGACTGCGGAGGTCCATGTTGGCCGAGCCGAAGAGGCCGGTCTCCTCGTCGACCAGCAGCATCTTGGCGTGGTTCATGCCCGGACCGTAGAGCAGAACCTTGACGCCGGCCGCATGCAGGCCGCGCAGGTAATGGCGGCGGGCGAGATCGGTGATCGGATGGTTGGAATGCGCCGGCACCACAAGTCGGACGTCGATGCCCGCGCGGGCCTGCACCAAGAGCGAGCGGAAGAGCACTTCGTCGGGGATGAAGTAGGGCGTGACGATCCATACGCTGCGCTCGGCCTGCTGGACAAGCGAAAGAATGCCCTCGTAGAGCGGGTCGCCGTCCACGTCGGGCCCGCTGGCCACGATCTGCACCTCGCTCTTGCCGGTGGAGGTGGGCAGCTCCGCCGGAAGTTCCTTTTGCAGCGGGGCCAGCGGCTGGCCGCTGGCGAACGCCCAGTCGGCGAGGAAAACCTCGTTGAGCAGGCTGACGGCCGGGCCCTCGATGACAGCGCCGAAGTCGCGCCAGCGGCGCTTGAGCGGGGTGGGACCCATGTATTCGACCGCGAAGTTGCGTCCACCGAGAGCGGCGCGCTGGTGGTCGAAGATGGCGATTTTGCGATGATTGCGGAGGTTGGCCGAGCCGCGCGTCTGGAGTGGCATCACCGGCATGAACTTCACAACTTCGCCACCAGCCTCGCGGAGCGGATTACAGAAACGACCGCTGGTCACGAAGCAGCCGAGCGCGTCGAGCAGCAGGCGGACCTTCACGCCCTCCTTCGCCCGCGAGGCGAGGAGTTTGATGATGCGCCGGCCCACCGCGTCGCGGCCGAGGATGAAGGTCATGAGATGGATGGTGTGCCTGGCCTCACGGATGTTGCGCTCCAACTCGGCGAAGGCCTCCTCGCCCGAGGTGAGGAAGTGAACGCGATTGCCGCCGAGCGGCGGGCACGCGCCGTTGAGGGTGAGCACCTTGGCGGCAAAGGTGGTGGCGGCGACCGAGGGCCTGGCGCCGGGAATGACAGGGCAGAGGCGCGCCTTGCGGGCGGCGAGCTTTCTGACCTTGCGCCCGCCGAACAGCAGGTAGAGCGGCACACCGACGTAGGGGATGAAGGCGATGGCGAAAAGCCACGCGAAGGTGTTCCCGGGCTGTTTGCGCTCGCTCATCAGGCGGGCGATGGCCAGGAAGGCCAGCAGGAAGCCGGCGACGGTGAGCAAGTGCGGCAGCAGGCCGTTGAGGATCGGGTGCGCGACGAGCGCGTCGTAGTATGACTTCAGCGTCTCCATCATGAGTTAGACTTGCAACGATTGGCCCGTTGGCAAGCGGTGGAGCGGGCGGGCGGGCAGTCTCGGGCCTAAAAGCAAAAAATCCCGCTGCCCTCGCGGGCAACGGGACTTTGGTAAATTGGTGGTGGAAGCTGGAGTCGAACCAGCGAACGGCATAGCCGAATTGATTTACAGTCAACGCCCTTTGGCCACTTGGATATTCCACCATCAAGCAAACGAACGGTGAAGGTATGTGGGCGTTTCCAGCTTTGCCAAGAGGTTTTTTCCCGGAAGGACGGCCAATCAATTACAGCACTCCTGACTCCCTGAAACTGTAGTAGCCCCGGCCCTGAGGGTCGGCGGCCGCGCGGCCGACAATGACATGGTCGAGCAGCTCGATATCGACCGCCTTGGCGGCTTCGCGGAGCTGGCGCGTCACCTGCACGTCGGCGGCGCTCGGCGCCGGGTCGCCGCTGGGGTGGTTGTGGACGCAGACGACGGCGGTGGCGCCGTGCCGGATGGCCTCGCGGAAAACCTCGCGCGGATGAGCCAGGCTGCTGGTGGCCGTGCCGGAGGTGATCTCGACCTGCTTGAGCAGCCGGTTCTTCCGGTTCAGGCAGAGCACCCAGAATTTTTCCACCGCGAGCCCGGCAATCTGCGCCGAGAAGTGGGCGAGGACCAGCTCGGGGCGGTTGAAGACGGCCTCGATTTCATCGGTGTGCATCAAAATCCGCCGGGCGACTTCCATGACGGTGACGAGTTGGAGAGCCTTGACGCGGCCGATGCCGGTCAACCGGCGGAAGTCGGCCTCGTTCCATTTGACCAGGGCGGCAAACGAGCCGGCCTCGGTGATCAACCGTTGGGCGACGGTAATGACATTGTGTCCCCGGCTGCCGCTGCGCAGCAGCATGGCGAGCAACTCAGTGTCGCTGAGCGCGGCGGCGCCAAGCTTTTCCAGGCGTTCCTGCGGGCGGTCGCTGACCGCCAGGTCCTTCACCCGCAAGGGTGGATATTTCGGGTCATCGCTCATGGGCCGGGGTGCTTTCGCCCGCTGGCCCGCGAGCTATGATTTAGAAGTGCTTCACGTAGGCGTTGCGTCGGAGCTTCTC